>DATBPW010000026.1:0-17908 GCA_036561125.1 Ramlibacter sp.
TCGAGGCGCACCCGGCTTTCGTCGCGCTCCACGACGACGCCCATGTTGCGCACCAGCGTGACCATCGTGGCCACGTCCTGCAGGCGCGGCACGTTCTCCAGGATCACGGGTTCGTCCGTCAGCAGCGCCGCGCACAGTTCGGGCAGCGCCGCGTTCTTGGCGCCGGAAATCCGGACCTCGCCGCGCAGCTCACGGCCGCCGCGAATCAGTAATTTGTCCATGGTTGTCAGTGGTGGCTGGCGCGCGCCCACTCGGCGGGCGTGAGGGCCCTGATCGAGAGCGCATGAACCTCGTCGGTATGCATTCTCTCACCGAGCGCCGCGTAGACGCGCTGGTGCCGCTGGATCAGGCGCAGGCCTTCGAATTGCGGCGAGACGACGAGGGCTTCCCAGTGGCGCCCGTCCCCGCTCACCTCGAGGTGGTCGCAAGGCAGGCCGGCGCTGATGATGGCGTGCAGTTCGGCAGGGGTCATGCCCGGATTTTGTAGCCGATGCGAAGCAGGTGCACGGCGACCGACGCGACGGCCATCCATGCCGAGCCGACGATCGCCAGGCTCAGCCACGGCGACGCGTCGCTGACGCCGAAGAAGCCATAGCGGAAGCCGTCGATCATGTAGAAGAACGGGTTGAGGTGGCTCACCCGTTGCCAGAACTGGGGCAGGGAGTGGATCGAATAGAACACGCCCGACAGGAACGTCATCGGCATGATGATGAAGTTCTGGAACCCGGCCATCTGGTCGAACTTCTCGGCCCACAGCCCGGCGATCACGCCCAGCGCGCCCATGATCCCGGAGCCCAGGATCGCGAACGCGACGATCCACAGCGGCTGCGCGAAACCCGGCTGGCCGAAGATCACCGTCACGACGAACACGCCCACGCCGACCATGATGCCCCGCGCCATTGCCGCGCCCACGTAGGCGGCAAACCAGCTCCAGTGCGACAGCGGCGTGAGCAGCAGGAACACCAGGTTGCCCGTGATCTTGCTCTGGATCAGCGACGACGAACTGTTGGCGAACGCGTTCTGCAGCACGCTCATCATCACCAGGCCGGGCACGAGGAACGCCTTGTAGTCGACGCTGCCGTACACCGTCGACGTGCCGCGCAGCACGTGCCCGAACACCAGCATGTACAGCACCGCCGTCAGCACCGGGGCCGCCACGGTCTGGAAGCTCACCTTCCAGAAGCGCAGCACTTCCTTGTAGAACAGCGTCTCCCAGCCCCGCATCAGGAAACCTTCGCGCTGCGCGCTGCGGCGCCCGCGTGCGCCCTCCCGGACATCACGTCGAGAAAGACGTCCTCGAGGTCGGCCTTGCGGATTTCGACGTCCTCCACGCGCAGGCCGGCCTGGCGGATCTGCGCGAGGTACTCCTCGATTTCGTGCGCGTCATGCGCGGGCAGCTGGACGATGCGGCCCGTCACGCGCGCTTTCGCGGCGAACGCCTCGGGCAACATGCCGTCGATCTTGAACCGCAGCACGTTGCTCGACGCCGACTTGAGCAGGTCGTTCATGCGCTCCAGCGCCACGACGCGGCCCGACTTGAGCATCGCAATGCGGCCGCACAGCGCCTCGGCTTCCTCGAGGTAGTGGGTCGTGAGCAGCACCGTGTGCCCTTCGCGGTTCAGGCGCGCGATGAACTGCCAGAGCGTCTGGCGCAACTCGACGTCGACGCCGGCCGTGGGTTCATCGAGCACGATCACCGGCGGCTTGTGCACGAGCGCCTGCGCGACCAGGACGCGGCGCTTCATGCCGCCCGAGAGCTGGCGCATGTTGGCGCCTGCCTTGTCGGCCAGGCCGAGGCTGGCGAGGAGCTCGTCGATCCAGGCGTCGTTGCCCTTCACGCCGAAGTACCCGGACTGGATCTTCAGCGTCTCGCGCACGTTGAAGAACGGGTCGAACACCAGCTCCTGCGGCACGACACCGAGCTGGCGGCGCGCCTGCGCGTAGTCGGCCTGCACGTCGTGGCCGCGCACGGTCACGCGGCCGGCGCTGGCTTTCGCCAGGCCGGCGAGGATGCTGATCAGGGTGGTCTTGCCCGCGCCGTTCGGCCCGAGCAGGCCGAAGAATTCGCCTTCCTGGATATCGAACGAAACGTCGTCGAGCGCCTTGAGCGTGCCGCCGCGCGTTGCGAAAACCTTGCTGACGGACTGGAACGAAATCGCGGGCATGGGGAGCTCGCGATTCTACTTTCGCGCGGAGCGTGCGCTAGGAAGAGGGCAAAAGGCCCGCGACGCCGTACACCGAGGCGAGTTCGCGCAAGCGCGCGGGCATGCGCGCGACCGCGAACGTCTTGCCCAGCGCCAGCGCCTCGCGCCGTGCATCGAGCAGCACGGCCAGCGCCGACGAATCGAATTGCTCCAGCGCGCCCGCGTCGGCGACGACCGCTGGCGCGGGGTCGACCTTGATGGCCTGCGACAGCATGCGGCAGCACGCAACGGCCTGCTCGTGCGTCAGCAACGCGGGCAGCACGACCATCGCGGTCAGCTCTTGTTGGCCGAAGCCGTTCCGTTGGCGGCCGCGTTGGCCTTGTTGCGGTCGGCGATCGCCGCGATCAAGCCGTCGATGCCCTTGGTGTTCGCCACTTCGGCGAACTGGTTGCGATAGGTCTCCACCATCCACACGCCCAGCACGTTCAGGTTGTAGATCTTCCACCCCGAGCCCTGGCCGGGCGTCTTTTCGAGCCGGTAATCGAGCTGGATCGGGTCGCCGCGGCCGCGAATCTCGGTGCGCACGACGACTTCGGAATCCTCCGGCGAGTTGCGCATCGGCTTCACGCTGATCGTCTGGTCGTTCACTTGCGCCAGCGCACCGGAGTAGGTGCGCACCAGCAGCAGCTTGAACTCGTCTTCGAGGCGCTTTTTCTGGTCCGGCGTGGCCTGCCGCCAGGCCGGACCGACGGACGCCGCGGCCATGCGCGGGAAGTCCACGTTCGGCATGATCTTCGAATCGACGAGCGCCAGGACGCGATTCGTGTCGCCGCCCTTGATCTTCGCGTCCGACCTGATCGAGTTCATCACGTCGTCCGACAGGCGCTTGATGAAGACATCGGGCGCTTCGTCGGCAGCCAGCGCCCACTGCGGCACGCCGACCGCCGCGATGGCGACGAAGGCCGCGAGCCATTGGGCGAACACACGTCTTTTCATTCCCTTACCTTTCAATCTGGTTCACTTGCTGTTGTTGGAGCCCGGCGATGGCGCGGGGTTCCGCGGCGCGGGCTCGCCGTCGGCCTTCGGCTCGGCGCCCGCGTCGTCGGAGTCGCGCTTGAAGTCGAAGACGTCCGCATTGCGCCGCTGCAGGTAGGCGTCGCGCGTGAAGCTGTACTTGTCGAGCGCGGCCTGGTTGATCACGTCGCCCAGGCGCAGCAGGTTCGAACGGCGATCGATCCCGCGCAGCGCGTACAGGCCGGTGCGCTCGTCATTGTGCGGCATGCGCCAGATCAGGTCGCCCTTCGCGTCCACGGGCAGCGCGAGCGCGTCGCGCATCGTCGATGGGCCCAGCAAAGGCAGCACGAGGTACGGCCCGGCCGGCACGCCCCAGCGCCCGAGCGTCTGGCCGAAGTCTTCCTTGTGCTTGTCGATGTTCAACTCGCTGGCCACGTCCATGACGCCGCCGAGGCCGGCAATCGTGTTGATCTCGACCCGCGCCAAGCTCTCGCCGGCGTCCTGGATTCGCCACTGCAGCACGCTGTTGACGAACGACCACGCGTCCTGCAGGTTGCCGAAGAAATTCGCCACGCCCGTGCGGGCGACCGGCGGCACGACGTTGCGATAGGCGATTGCCGCCGGCTTGAGCACGATGGCGTCGACGTGCTCGTTCAAGTCGTACATGCTGCGGTTGAACGGCTCGAGCGGGTCGCGCGGGTTGGGGCCGGGAATGCCGGCGCAGCCCGCGAGTGCAGCTGCGGCGGCGCAAAAGGCCATCGCCCGCAGCATGGAGAAAAACCTGGATGTCATTTCTTGGTGGCCGTCCCTGGGCTGCTCGCGCCTTCGGCGGCCTTGTTGTAGAGAAACTGCCCGATGAGGTTCTCGAGAACGACCGCCGATTGCGTGTTGTTGATGGTATCCCCCGCCGCGAGATTCTTGTCGTCGGCGCCGGGCTCGATCCCGATGTACTGCTCGCCGAGCAATCCGCTGGTGAGGATCTTCATGGAGCTGTCCTTGGGGAAGACGTAGCGCTGGTCCAGCGCGAGCGTCACGCGCGCCTGGAACGTCTTGTCGTCGAGCGCGATCGAGTCGACGCGGCCGACCACCACGCCGGCGCTCTTCACCGCCGCCTGCTTCTTCAGCCCGCCGATATTGTCGAACTTCGCGACGACCCGGTAGGTCGGCTGGAAACTCAGCGACAGCAGGTTCGCCGACTGCAGCGCGAGGAACAGGATCGCCGCCGCGCCGATGAGCACGAACAGGCCGACCCACACATCGCTCTTGGAACGTTCCATATTCTTCCCTAGATACTGAACATCATCGCGGTGAGCACGAAGTCGAGTGCCAGCACAGCCAGCGACGCGACGACGACGGTGCGCGTCGTCGCGCGCGACACGCCTTCCGGCGTGGGCTGCGCCTCGAAGCCTTGGAGCAGCGCCACGAACGTGACGGTCACCCCGAACACGAAACTCTTGAGCACGCCGTTGCCGAGGTCCTTGAACACGTCGACGCCACTTTGCATCTGGCCCCAGAACGCGCCGGGGTCGACGCCAATGAGCACGACGCCGACGAGCCAGCCGCCGAAGATGCCCACGGCGCTGAACACCGCGGCCAGCAGCGGCATCGTGATCACGCCGCCCCAGAAGCGCGGGGCGAGGATGCGCTGCACCGGGTCGACCGCCATCATCTCCATGGCCGAGAGCTGCTCGCCGGCTTTCATCAAGCCGATTTCCGCGGTGAGCGACGTGCCGGCGCGGCCCGCGAACAGCAGCGCGCTGACCACCGGCCCGAGCTCGCGCAGCAAGCTGAGCGCGACCATGAGGCCCAGCGCTTCGGCCGAACCGTAGCGCTGCAGGATGTAGTAGCCCTGCAGCGCGAGTACGAAGCCGACGAAAAGGCCCGAGACCGCGATGATCGCCAGCGAATAGTTGCCCAGAAAGTGGATCTGCTCGCGCACCAGTCCCAGGCGCCGCACCGCGGTGCCGAATGAGGCGACCAGGCGCAGGAACATGCGCGTGCCGTAGCCGAAGTCCGCGAGCTTGCGGCGCGTGGCGAAGCCGACATTCGCCGGATGCAGCCAGCCGATCATCGCGCGAGCCCCCGGTCGAAATCCTGCGCGATGGTGGGCCCCGGGTAGTGGAACGGCACCGGGCCATCGGCCTTCGCGTGCACGAACTGGTCCACCAGCGGGTCGGAAGACTCGCGCACTTCGTCGGGCGTGCCTTGCGCCGCGACCTTCCCGTTCGCGAGGATGATCACCTGGTCCGCGATCGAGAAAGTCTCCTCGACGTCGTGCGACACGACGATGCTCGTGATGCCCAGCGAGTCGTTCAGGCGCCGGATCAATTGCGCGGCCGTGCCCAGCGAAATCGGGTCGAGTCCCGCGAACGGCTCGTCGTACATGACGAGCTCGGGGTCGAGCGCGATCGCGCGCGCCAGCGCCACGCGCCGCGCCATGCCGCCCGAGATCTCGGAGGGCATCAGGTCGCGCGCACCGCGCAGGCCCACCGCATTCAGTTTCATCAGCACGATGTCCCGAACCAGGTTCTCCGGCAGCTGCGTGTGTTCGCGCAGCGGAAAGGCGACGTTCTCGAACACGCTCAGGTCGGTGAAGAGGGCACCGAACTGGAACAACATGCCCATGCGCCGGCGCATCGCGTACAGGCCCCCGGCATCCAGCGCCGCAATGTCGCGGCCCTCGAACATCATCTGCCCCGCTTGCGGCCGGGCCTGGCCGCCGATCAGGCGCAGCACCGTCGTCTTGCCGCCGCCGGACGCGCCCATCAAGGCAGTGACCTTGCCGCGCGGGACGGTGAACGACAGGTCCTCGAGCACCCGCCGCGCGCCGTAGCCGAAGCTCAGGTGCCGGCATTCGACGACGGCCGTCGGGTCAGGTTCGGTCATTCAGGGAAGATGAGTGAAAACCCTGAATGATAGTTGCCGGGCCCCTGCCTTGCTTACCGCAGTGTGAGGAAGCCCTGGCTCAGCGCGGGAGGTCGGAAAATCCCATCAGGAACTCATCCACGGCGCGGGCGGCCTGCCGCCCCTCGCGGATGGCCCAAACCACGAGCGACTGGCCGCGGCGCATGTCGCCGGCCGCGAAGACCTTGGGCACGCTGGTCTGGTAGCCGCCGCTGGAATCGGTCGACGCCTTCGCGTTGCCGCGCGCGTCCTTGTCGATGCCGAAGCCTTCGAGGATCGTCTGCACCGGGCTCACGAAACCCATCGCCAGCAGCACCATGTCGGCCTTGTATTCCTTTTCGGTGCCCGGGACTTCGTTGAACTTGCCGTCCTTGAATTCCACGTGCACGGTCTTCAGGCCGGTGACCTTGCCGGACTTTCCGTCCTTGCCGTCGCCGACGAACTCCCGGGTCGCGATCGCGAACTCGCGCTCGCACCCTTCTTCGTGCGACGACGAGGTGCGCAGCTTGTAGGGCCAGTACGGCCAGGTGAGCTCCTTGTTCTCGTGCTCGGGCGGCATCGGCATCACTTCGAACTGCGTGACGCTCTTCGCGCCGTGGCGGTTGCTCGTCCCGACGCAATCGCTGCCGGTGTCGCCGCCGCCGATCACGATCACGTGCTTGCCGGCCGCGGAGAGCTGGCCCTTCACCTTGTCGCCGGCGACCACGCGGTTTTGCTGCGGCAGGAACTCCATCGCGAAATGGACGCCGTCGAGCCCGCGGCCGGGCACCGGCAGGTCGCGCGATTGCTCGGCGCCGCCGGTCAGCACCACGGCGTCGAACTCCTTTTGCAGTTCCTGCGGGGTGACGGCCTCCTTGGCGAGATTCATCACCTTCGATCCGTCGGGGAGCTTGCCGACCATCACGCCGGTGCGGAACGTGACGCCCTCGCCCTTCATCTGCTCGACGCGGCGGTCGATCAGGTGCTTTTCCATCTTGAAGTCGGGAATGCCGTAACGCAGCAGGCCGCCGATGCGATCGTTCTTTTCGAACAGCGTCACGTCGTGCCCTGCGCGCGCGAGCTGCTGCGCGGCCGCCATGCCCGCGGGGCCGGACCCGACGACCGCGACCTTCTTGCCCGTCTTGTGCTTCGCGATGCGCGGCTGCGCCCAGCCGTGCTCCCACGCGCGGTCGGCGATCGCATGTTCGATCGACTTGATGCCGACCGGGTCGTCGTTGATGTTCAGCGTGCACGCCTCTTCGCACGGCGCGGGACAGATGCGCCCGGTGAACTCCGGGAAATTGTTCGTGGAATCGAGCACCTGCCAGGCGTTGAACCAGTCCTGGCGGTACACGAGGTCGTTGAAGTCCGGGATGATGTTGTTGACCGGGCAGCCCGAGTTGCAGAACGGCGTGCCGCAGTCCATGCAGCGCGCGCCTTGCACCTTGGCCTGGTCGTCGCTCAGCCCGATGACGAATTCGCGGTAGTTCTTCACGCGCTCGGGGATGGGCTGGTAGCCCTCCTCGAGTCGCCCGTATTCCATGAAGCCCGTGATCTTGCCCATTTCTTCTCTTCTCGCTTCGTCCTACTTGGCCGCCACGGATTCGTGCTTCATCGCCACCGCCGCATTGCTGCCGGCACTGGCGGCTTCCACTTCTCGCTCGTACATCTCGATCAGCGCGCGCTTGTATTCGTTCGGGAAGACCTTCACGAACTTCTGCCGCGCGTTCTGCCAGTCGTCCAGCAGGTCGCGCGCGCGGCGGCTGCCGGTCCAGCGGTTGTGTTCTTCCAGCAATTTGCGCAGCAGCTGCTCGTCGGTCTGGTCCTTGTGCAGCCGCGTGCGGCTGGTGGCCTTCTGCTCGGTCGACGTGAACACGCTCTCGAGCGAAACCATCGCCGTGTTGCAGCGGCTCGCGAACTGGCCGTCTTCGTCGTAAACGTAGGCGATGCCGCCCGACATGCCCGCCGCGAAGTTGCGGCCGGTCTTGCCGAGCACCACCACCGTGCCGCCGGTCATGTATTCGCAGCCGTGGTCGCCGGTGCCTTCGACGACCGTCGTCGCGCCCGACAGGCGCACGGCGAAGCGCTCGCCGGCCACGCCGCTGAAGAACGCCTCGCCGCTCGTCGCGCCATACAGCGCCGTGTTGCCGATGATGATGTTCTGCGTCGCGACACCGCGGAAGTCGATCGAAGGACGCACCACCACGCGGCCGCCCGACAGCCCCTTGCCCGTGTAGTCGTTCGCGTCGCCGATCAAGTACAGCGTCACGCCCTTGCACAGGAACGCGCCGAACGACTGGCCGCCCGTGCCTTCCATCTGGATGAAGACGGTGTGATCGGGCAGGCCTTCGGGATGCACCTTCGTGATCGCGCCCGACAGCATCGCGCCGACCGAGCGATTCACGTTGCGCGCAACTTCGATGAATTGGACCTTCTCGCCACGCTCGATGGCGGGACGCGACTTCTCGATCAGGACGTTGTCCAGGCTCCTGGCCAGGCCATGGTCCTGCTGCTCGCACTGGAAGCGCGCGACGTCGGCGGGCACTTGCGGTTGCGCGAACAGGCGCGAGAAGTCGAGGCCGCGCGCCTTCCAGTGCTCGATGCCTTTCTTCATGTCGAGCAGGTCGGTGCGGCCGATCAGCTCGTCGAACTTGCGGATGCCCAGCTGCGCCATGATCTGGCGCACTTCTTCGGCGACGAAGAAGAAGAAGTTGACGACGTGCTCGGGCTTGCCGGCGAACTTCTTGCGCAGCACCGGGTCCTGCGTGGCCACGCCGACCGGGCAGGTGTTCAGGTGGCACTTGCGCATCATGATGCAGCCCTCGGCCACGAGCGGCGCGGTGGCGAAGCCGAACTCGTCGGCGCCGAGGATCGCGCCGATCGCGACGTCGCGGCCCGTCTTCATCTGCCCGTCGGTCTGGACGCGGATGCGGCCGCGCAGGCGGTTGAGCACCAGCGTCTGCTGCGTCTCCGCCAGGCCGATTTCCCACGGCGAGCCGGCGTGCTTGATCGACGACCACGGCGACGCGCCCGTGCCGCCGTCATGGCCCGCGATCACGACGTGATCGGCCTTGCACTTCGCGACACCCGCCGCGATCGTGCCCACGCCGACTTCGGAGACGAGCTTCACGCTGATCGACGCATGCGGCGCGACGTTCTTCAGGTCGTGAATGAGTTGCGCGAGGTCCTCGATCGAATAGATGTCGTGGTGCGGCGGCGGCGAGATCAGCCCCACGCCGGGCACCGAATAGCGCAGCTTGCCGATGTATTTCGACACCTTGCCGCCGGGCAGCTGGCCGCCTTCGCCGGGCTTGGCGCCCTGCGCCATCTTGATCTGGATCTGGTCGGCGGAAGCAAGGTATTCCGCCGTCACGCCGAAGCGGCCCGACGCGACCTGCTTGATGCGCGAGCGCAGCGAATCGCCTTCGTTCAGCGCGTAGTCGACCTCGACGATTTCCTTGCCGAGGATCTGCGACAGCGTTTCGCCCTGCTTGACCGGGATGCCCTTGAGCTCGTTGCGGTAGCGCACCGGGTCCTCGCCGCCCTCGCCGGTGTTGCTCTTGCCGCCGATGCGGTTCATCGCGACCGCGAGCGTCGTGTGCGCTTCGGTCGAAATGGATCCGAGCGACATCGCACCCGTGGCGAAGCGCTTGACGATGTCCTTCGCGGACTCGACCTCGTCCAGCGCGATCGCTCTGGACGGGTCGACTTTGAACTCGAACAGGCCGCGCAGCGTCATGTGCCGCTTGCCCTGGTCGTTGATCAGCTGCGCGTATTCCTTGTACGTGTTCCAGTTGTTGGAGCGCGCCGAGTGCTGCAGCTTGGCGATCGCGTCGGGCGTCCACATGTGCTCTTCGCCGCGCGTGCGCCATGCGTATTCGCCGCCGGCGTCGAGCATGTTGGACAGCACCGGGTCGTCGCCGAACGCCGCCTTGTGCATGCGGATCGCTTCCTGCGCGATCTCGAACACGCCGATGCCTTCGACGCGGCTGGACGTGCCGGTGAAGTACTTCTCGATCGTGTCGCTGTTGATGCCTATGGCCTCGAACAGCTGCGCGCCGCAGTACGACATGTACGTGGACACGCCCATCTTGGACATGATCTTGGCCAGGCCCTTGCCGATCGCCTTGACGTAGTTGTAGATCGCCTTGTCGGGGTTGAGTTCGCCGGGCAGGTCCTTGTGGATCGACACCAGCGTTTCCATCGCGAGGTACGGGTGCACGGCTTCGGCGCCGTAACCCGCCAGCACGCCGAAGTGATGCACTTCGCGCGCGCTGCCCGTCTCCACGACGAGGCCCGCCGTCGTGCGCAAGCCCTCGCGGATCAAGTGCTGGTGGATCGACGACAGCGCGAGCAGCGCGGGGATCGCGACCTTCTGCGCATTGACCGCGCGGTCGCTGATGATCAGGATGTTGTGGCCGCTCTTGATCGCGTCCACCGCCTCGGCATTGAGCGACGCGAGCTTGGCCTCGACGCCTTCGTTGCCCCATGCGAGCGGGTACGTGATGTCGATCGTGTGGCTGCGGAACTTGCCGTGCGTGATCTTCTCGATCTCGCGCAGCTTGGCGATGTCGGCGAAATCGAGGATCGGCTGCGACACCTCCAGGCGCATCGGCGGGTTGACCTGGTTGATGTCCAGCAGGTTGGGCTTCGGGCCGATGAACGACACCAGCGACATCACGATCTGCTCGCGGATCGGGTCGATCGGCGGGTTCGTCACCTGCGCGAACAACTGCTTGAAGTAGTTGTAGAGCGGCTTGTCCTTGCTGGAGAGGACGGCGAGCGGGCTGTCGTTGCCCATCGAGCCGATGCCTTCCTCGCCGGTCTGCGCCATCGGCGTGATCAGGAACTTGATGTCTTCCTGCGTGAAGCCGAAGGCCTGCTGGCGGTCGAGCAGGTCGACTTCGCTCGGCGGGATCGTGCCGGACGTATCGGTCAGGTTGTCGAGCTTGATGCGCAGGTTCTCGATCCACTGCTTGTAGGGGCGGCTGTTGGCGAGCGAGGCCTTCACTTCCTCGTCGTCGATCATGCGGCCCTGCTCGAGGTCGATCAGGAACATGCGGCCCGGCTGCAGGCGCCACTTGCGCACGATCTTGTTCTCGGGGACGGGCAGCACGCCGGACTCGGAGGCCATGATGACGAGGTCGTCATCGGTGACGCAATAGCGCGACGGACGCAGGCCATTGCGGTCGAGCGTCGCGCCGATCTGGCGGCCGTCGGTGAACACGATCGACGCGGGCCCGTCCCACGGCTCGAGCATCGACGCGTGATATTCGTAGAACGCCTTGCGCCGCTCGTCCATCAGCGTGTGCTGCTCCCACGGCTCGGGAATCATCATCATCACGGCCTGGGCGAGCGGGTAGCCCGCCATCGTGAGTAGTTCGAGGCAGTTGTCGAACGTCGCGGTGTCCGATTGCGTCGGGAAGGAGATCGGGTAGAGCTTCTTCAGGTCCGGGCCGAGCACCGGCGAGGACATCACGCCTTCGCGCGCGCGCATCCAGTTGTAGTTGCCCTTGACCGTGTTGATCTCGCCGTTGTGCGCGACGTAGCGGTAGGGGTGCGCGAGCGGCCACTCGGGGAATGTGTTGGTGGAGAAGCGCTGGTGCACTAGCGCGAGCGCGGAAACACAGCGCGCGTCCTTCAAGTCCAGGAAGTACACGCCGACCTGGTCCGCCAGCAGCAGGCCCTTGTAGATGACCGTGCGGCTGGACATCGAAGGGACGTAGTACTCCTTCGAGTGCTTCAGCTTGAGGTTCTGGATCGCGGCGCTCGCCGTCTTGCGGATGACGTACAGCTTGCGCTCGAGCGCGTCCTGCACGATCACGTCGTGGCCGCGGCCGATGAAGATCTGGCGGATGATCGGCTCCTTGGCCTTCACCGCCGGCGACATCGGCATCGTGTGGTCGACCGGGACGTCGCGCCAGCCGAGCATCACCTGGCCTTCGGCCTTCACCGCGCGCTCGAGCTCCTGCTCGCACGCGAGGCGCGACGCGTGTTCCTTCGGCAGGAAGATCATGCCCACGCCGTACTCGCCGACCGGCGGCAGTTCGACGCCCTGCGTGGCCATCTCTTCGCGATAGAGCGCATCCGGCATCTGGATCAGGCACCCGGCACCGTCGCCCATCAACTTGTCGGCGCCGACTGCACCCCGGTGATCGAGGTTCTCGAGGATCTTCAGACCCTGCTGGACGATCGCATGGGTCTTCTCGCCCTTGATATGGGCGACGAAGCCGACGCCGCAAGCGTCATGTTCGTGGGCGGCCGAGTAAAGGCCGCTCGTTTGCAAATGGGAAATTTCGGCGGCCTGGCTCACGGGCGCCCTCCTCGCGATTCATCCTGGGGGAAGTGAGCATACTGCGCCGCAACACACGCGCCAAGAAAAATAATGGGGGTCAGATTCCAATTTCAGGAACGCGCCTGGCCTTTGACATTAATTGGGGACAGATAAATAAGCGACCGCTTGGGTCTGCGCCGCGCCTAGCGCGGTTTGGCCGGTGGCCGCCCAGCATTAGCCTTGGCGACCCGCCTGTCCGTGCGCCGCTGCAGGTCAGCGACGTAGTTCGGCTCGCCCAGCGCCCATCCGCGAAAGGTCGCATCCGTAAGTGCTTGCTGCTGCTGCGAGGCGATGCCGGTGCGGACAAGCTCCGCATAAGCATGTTCCCTGGCGAAAGGCGTATTGCCCAACTCCCAGTACAGCGGGTGCGGCGTGACGAGCTTGTCCGCCTTGCGCCCGACGTAGTGGAGATAGCTGGACCACCGGTAATCCCCCGGATCGCCGACGAGCCCGGCCCTCACCGGGTTGAGGTCGATATAGACCATGCATGCCAGCAGGTACCGCTCGGCCTGGATCAACGTCGACTTGTACCGACCCTCCCAAAGTGTCCCGGTGCGATTTTGTCGCGCATTGAAGTAACGGACATAGCTGCGACCCAGCGCCTGCATCATCTGCGGGACACCGTCCGCGGTACGCGGCGTCGCGAGCAAGTGGATGTGATTGCCCATCAGGACGTACGCATGGATCGCCACGTCGAACTTCCTTGAGTACTCGACGAGCAGTTCGAGCAGATATTCATCGTCTGCGCTCGAGGCGAAGATCGCCTGGCGGTTGTTGCCGCGCTGGATGATGTGATGCGGATAACCGGGAAGCGTGAGGCGGGGGAGTCGAGCCATATGATCGGAGCTGCGCGCCCGATCTTAAATTGGAATCTGACCCCGATTACGCCAAGCCGGGAAAGCGGACGGCCTCGAGCGACTCGATGCCGAATTCCGCGAGGATCGCGCGCAGGCGTTCGGCCGAGGCGCGTTTGCGCTGCCCCGTGTAGCTCGCGACGATCAGTTCGTTCTTCAAACTGTGCTCCCAGCCCACGAGCTCCGTCACTGTCACGTGATAGCCGCGCGCTTCGAGATAAAGACAGCGCAACACGTTGGTGAGCTGGCTGCCCATTTCACGCGTGTGCAGCGGATGCCGCCACAACTCCGCCAGCGGCGTGCGCGCCAGTGACAGCGCCTTGCTCTGGCGCAGGCACGCTGCGACTTCGGCCTGGCAGCATGGCACCAGCACCATGTGCTTCGCGTTCTTGCGCAGGCCGAACGCGATCGCGTCATCCGTCGCTGTGTCGCATGCATGCAATGCAGTGACGACGTCGATCGAGTCGGGCAGCGCCTCCAGCTCCGACGCCTGCGCCGCGCTCACATTCAGGAACGTCATGCGATCGAAGCCCAGGCGGGTTGCGAGTGCGCGCGAGCTGTCGACCAGTTCGGCCCTCGTTTCGATGCCGTAGATGTGGCCGCGCCCGAGCGGCTTGAAGTACAAGTCGTAGAGCACGAAGCCGAGATACGACTTGCCCGCGCCGTGGTCCGCGAGCGTCGGCCCGTCCGCGCGGTCCGGCACTTCATCCAGCACTTTCCGGATGAACTGCACGAGGTGGTCGACCTGCTTGAGCTTGCGCCGCGAATCCTGGTTGATTCGCCCGTCGCGCGTGACGATGTGCAGCTCCTTGAGCAGCTCGACGGACTGCCCGGGGCGCAAATCCAGTTGCGCGGCGATGTCCTTCATCGCGACCGCCCCACGCCGAGTGCGTCCCAGCCATCGCGACCGATGCGCCGCATCGTTTCGATGTTGGCCTCGAAGATCGCCTCCGCCTGCGGAAAGCTTTCCACGGCACGCGAAATGCTCTCTTCGCGCAGCAGGTGGATGACCGGATACGGGGCGCGATTCGTGCAGTTCGTGACGTCATCGCTTTGGGCGTCCGCGAAGACGAATTGCGGATGGAAGCTCGCCAGCTGGATCACTCCCTCGAGCCCGGTCTTGCGGACGAGCCGTTCGGCGCGGCCGAAAAAATCGTTGAAATCGAGGAATTCCTGCAAGCAGCGCGGCACGATGAGCAACGTGGTTTCGCGCACCGAAGGATCGACCGCGGCCAGCGCGCCGAGTTCCGAGGCGAGGTCCGCCAGCAAGGCCTGTTCATCGACGGCGTCGCTTACGGCGTAATGAACGAGACCCTTGACGTGCACCGCCTTTGCGAACGGGCACAGGTTCAGGCCGATGACGGCACGCTCGAGCCAGCGCGCGGTGTCGCGCACGACCGTCTCGTGCGACGGTTCCATGTCAGAGGAAGCGATGCGGCTGCGACACGATCAGCTTCGCCAGCTCGTCGAGCACGTCGTGCTTCACTTGCGCCGAGGGATACGTCGTGTTCAGCACCTCGAAGCCCGTGGCGTTCATGATCCGGAACGCAATCTGCCCCTTGTCGTGGTCCGGGGTGATCATCAGGCTGCCGCGCGTTTCGGTGATGTATTCGAACTGCAGCGCGAGCAGCTTGTTCTTCTCGGGATCGCGCAGCTCCTTCACCTCGTGCTTGACCGGCCCCATCATCACGCGGGCCTTCACCTTTTCGAGGTCCGGCGGGAAGTTCACCTTGACGCTGCCACCGACCGGGTTACCGACCTGCGGCACCACGCGCCAGCCCATCCCGATGAAATCGAAAACTTCCTTGCCGCGCAGCATCTTGTGGCGCGAGTCGACGCGAAAGTCGATGAACTTCATCGCCGGCCACGGCGTCTTGCCGTCGAGGCTGAATTTCGGCGCGGCGGGCGCGAGCACGTTCAGCTGGCCCGAGAGGTCGCGCAGGTAGTAGAGGGTGACCTCGCAGGCCCGCTGCGTCTCGGCCGTGCTCTTGTCGAGACCGGCCGTATCCCTCTCCTGCTGCGTCTGCAGGGTCTTGGCTTGTGTCTTGAGCTGGTTCAGGAAACTCACGTTGAGCTCACGAAGATCTGCTTGAAATTCTACCGGTGCGGCCGCCCAGTGCCCGCGCGATGACCCCCGCAAACAACACTCCTGCAAGCGCGAACGCGCCGGTGACCACGCCGCTCCACTGCCACCCGCCGGCGCGCGACGCGACCCAGGCGACGAGCGGCGGCCCCGCGAACTGGCCGAACGCCGACCATTGTTGCATCCAGCCGACGGTGGTCGACACGTTGTCATCGCTCGGCGCGATACGCACGGCCAGCGAGAACAAAGTGCCGGGGACCAAGCCCCCGACCATCGAGAACGCGAGCACGCCGGCATAACGCAACAGTGCCGGCGCCGCGCTGAACGAAATCAGGGCGCCCGCTGCCATCGCGACGAACCCGGTCACCAACAGCACCGGTGCGCTCGCGCCGCGTTGCAGCAGGCGCCCCGCCGAGATGTTTCCCACCATGTTGACGAGCGCGGCAAGCGCAGTCGCCGCGCCCGCTCGCGTGGCGGCGAAACCGGCCTGCGCGTACACAGTCGGAAGAAAGCCGATCACCGACAGCCACTGCGCCGAATACACGCAGAAGCTCAGTGCGACGAGCCAGGGGCCGCGCGCCTTCAAGGTGCCCCGCAGGCGGGCAGTCATCGCGTTCGGCGGCGAGCGCTCATCACGCGTGGGATCGGGAGGCAACGAATACCAAAGCACGGCGGCCGCGGCCGCGGCGATCGCAGCCAGCAGCAGCCACCAGCCGCGCCAACCGATCCAGTCCATCGCGGGAGGACCGGCGAGCAATGCGATCGCGGTCCCCAAGGGCATGTATGCGCCCCACATTCCCAGTGCCGCATTCACTCGGCCCGGATCGACGAGCCGGCGGATCAGGCTCGGCGCGGGCATGGATGCGAGCAGGAATCCCAGGCCTTCGAGCGCGCGCAACACCATCAGCATGGAAGCGCTCTGCGCGAGCGCGCCGAGTGCACTCGCGCCGGCAAGAAGGACCAGGCCGAACACCATGGTCCGCTTCAGCCCGAGCCCGTCGGCCACGGAGCCGACTGCCACGCCGAGGAGCATGCCCGCGAACTGGACGAGCGACAGCAGGAAGCCGGCTTCGACGAGCGAGACGCCGAGCGCTTCGCGCAGCACGGGCAATGCGGTGGGCAATTTACCGACGTGCAGCGCTGCCGCCACGCCCGCGGCCACGACGAGGAGCGCGCGATCGACTCTCGGGCCGGTCACGCGAGCAGCTTGCGGCCCGTGAGCCGCTCATGTTCGCGCATGGCGAAGCGATCCGTCATTCCGGCGATGTAATCGGCGACCGACCGCGGTATATCGCGGCGCGATGCGAAGTCCGCGGGCATCTGGGCGGGATCGGCGGTGTACGCCGCAAAGAGTTCACGCACGATCTCCTTCGCCTGGCTGGTCACGCCCAGCACCTGCGGATGCCGATACAGGTTGTGCGTGAGGAAATGCTTGAGCGCCTTCGACATGCTCGCCATGGTTTCGCTGAATTGGACCAGCGGCGGTGCCGCGCGTACCGCGTCGACGCCCGCCGGATCGAGCCGGCCGATCGCCGACTGCGTCGATTCGATCACGTCGTACACCTGCGCGCTGAGCATGCGGCGGATCGCCTCGTACAACACGCGGCGTCCCTTCAGGTCCGGGTACTCGCCCAGCGCTTCGCGCCCGAACTGCTCGAACAACGGCACGGCTTCGAGTTGCTCCAGCGTGATCAAGCCCGAACGCACCCCGTCGTCGATGTCGTGCGCGTTGTACGCAATCTCGTCGGCCAGATTGCACAGCTGCGCCTCGAGGCTGGGCTGCGTGCGCTCGAGAAACCGCCGTCCCACGCCACCGGGCTCGCGCGCTTCGAGCTTCTGCGCGTTCGCGCGCGAGCAATGCTTCAGGATGCCTTCGCGAGTCTCGAAGGTGAGGTTCAGCCCATCGTAGCGCGGGTAGCGTTCCTCCAGTTCGTCGACGACGCGCAGGCTTTGCATGTTGTGTTCAAAGCCGCCGTGGGCCCGCATGCAGTCGTGCAATGCGTCCTGCCCCGCATGGCCGAACGGCGTGTGGCCGAGGTCATGGGCCAGCGCGATGGCTTCGACGAGGTCCTCGTTCAGGGCGAGCGAACGGGCGATCGAACGCGCAAGTTGCGCAACTTCGAGCGAATGCGTCAGGCGCGTGCGGAACAGGTCGCCTTCGTGGTTGAGGAACACCTGGGTCTTGTAGACGAGCCGCCGGAACGCCGTCGAGTGGACGATGCGGTCGCGATCGCGCTGGAACTCGGTGCGCGTCGGCGCCGGCGGCTCGGGCCAGCGCCGTCCGCGCGACAGCGCAGGGTCGCAGGCATAGCGCGCAAGCTCCATATCAGTCGCCGCTGGTCGCCTCGATCACCTCGCGCACGACCGCATCGGGGGCGCCGCGCACGACGGCACTGCCCGGCTTGTCGATGACGACGAACTTGATCTCCCCGGCTTCGGCTTTCTTGTCGACGCGCATCAGGTCCAGGAAGCGTTCGAAGCCCAGGCGCGGCGCGCGCACCGGCAATGCAGCACGTTGAAGCAGCCGCGTGAGGCGCGCGACGAAAGAGTCGTCGACGGTGCCGAGCTTCTTCGACAGCAGCGACGCCATCACCAT
>DATBPW010000027.1:0-2305 GCA_036561125.1 Ramlibacter sp.
TCCAGCGGCGGGCCGACGGACAGGTTGGACTTCATCGTCGAATCCATCGACACCAGCGCGCACTTGGCCGCTTCGTCGAGCGCGGTCTCGGGCGTGATGACGCGGTCGAGCACCGGCTTGCCGTATTTGTACTCGCCGACCTGGAAGTAGGGCGACTCGGTGGTGGCTTCGATGAAGTTGCCCGCCGAGTACACCTGGAACAGGCGCATGTTCTCGCCGCGGACCTGGCCGCCGAAGATCAGGTTGACGTTGAACTCCACGCCGTTGCGGTCGAGCGCCTTCGCATCGCGGTCGTACACGTGCCGCACCGCGTTGCCGAGCACACGCGCGGCGTCGAACATGCTCTTGGCGTTCCAGATCGTCAGGCCTTCGTCGGCGTTGCCTTCGTTGAGCTGCTCGACCTGCAGGATCTCGCGCACCGACTGCGCGATGCTCAGGTTGCCCGCCGACAGCAGCACCATGAAGCGGTCGCCCGGTTTCTCGTACACGATCATCTTGCGGTACGTGCTGATGTTGTCCACGCCCGCGTTGGTGCGCGAGTCGGAGAGGAACACCAGGCCGGCGTTGAGCTTGATGCCGACGCAATAGGTCATTTCGCGGCTCCTAGTTTCTTCTTGAGCGCATACAGCGCATCGAGCGCCTCGCGCGGGCTGAGCGCATCCGGGTCGATCGCGCAGAGCGCAGCCTCGACGGCGCTCGGTGCGGGCGCCTCCGCCTGCGAGGGCGCCGCGAACAAGTCTACCTGCTCGCGGCTTTGCTCCTGGTGCCGCTCCAGCGCGGCGAGCGCATGCCGCGCATGGTTGACGACACCGGCCGGCATGCCGGCCAGCCGCGCCACCTGGATGCCGTAGCTGCGGCTGGCCGGGCCCGGCTGGATCTCGTGCAGGAACACGATGTCGGCGCCGGACTCGACCGCGCTCACGTGCACGTTCACGGCCGCGTGGTGCCTGGCGGGGAATTCGGTCAGCTCGAAGTAGTGCGTGGCGAACAGCGTGAACGCCTGCGTGCGGTCGTGCAGGTGCGCCGCGATGCCCGATGCCAGCGCGAGGCCGTCGAACGTCGACGTGCCGCGCCCGATCTCGTCCATCAGCACGAGCGATTGCGCGGTGGCCGAATGCAGGATCTGCGCGGCCTCGGTCATCTCCAGCATGAAGGTCGATTGCGCGTTCGCCAGGTCGTCTGCCGCGCCGATGCGCGTGTGGATCGCGTCCATGGGCCCGAGCCGGCACGAGGCGGCGGGCACGTACGAGCCCATCGATGCGAGCAGGCACACCAGCGCCACCTGCCGCATGTACGTCGACTTGCCGCCCATGTTCGGGCCGGTGATCACCTGCATGCGCTGCTTCGGGCCGAGGCGCGTGTCGTTCGCGATGAAGGTGCCGCCGCTCGTTTGGGCCAGGCGCGCCTCGACGACGGGATGGCGGCCCTTCTCGATCTCGATGCCGGGCTCCTTGGTGAATTGCGGGCGGCACCAGCCCAGCGTGAGCGAGCGTTCGGCCAGCGCGCACAGCGCATCGAGCGACGCGAGCGCGCGCGCAAGCTGCGTCAAGGCGGGGACGAACGACTGCAGCGCATCCAGCAGCTGGTCGTACAGCATCTTCTCGCGCGCCAGCGCGCGGTCCTGCGCGGACAGTGCCTTGTCCTCGAACGCCTTGAGTTCCGGCGTGATGAAGCGCTCGGCGTTCTTGAGGGTCTGGCGGCGGCGGTAGTCCGTGGGCACCTTGTCGAGCTGGCCCTGCGTGACTTCGATGTAGAAGCCGTGCACCTTGTTGAACTGCACGCGCAGGTTGGCGATGCCGCTGCGCGCGCGTTCGCGCGTCTCGAGGTCCAGCAGGAAGCCGTCGCAGTTGTCGGCAATCGCGCGCAGTTCGTCGAGTTCCGCATCGTGGCCCGTTGCGATCACGCCGCCATCGCGCACCAGCGCAGCGGGTTCTTCCTTCAGCGTGCGCGAGAGCAGCAAAGCGCACTCGGGCGGCGGAGTGAGGTGGTCGCGAACGTCGCCCAGCAATCCGCCTTGCGGCCCGAGGCGATGCGCGAGCACCGCCGCTTTCTCGAGCGACCAGCGCAGCCCGACGAGCTCGCGCGGGCGCACCTGCCGCAGCGCGATGCGCGCGGTGATGCGTTCCACGTCGCTGCAGCCTTTCAGGTCGTGGCGCAGCACCTGCCACAAGCTTGCGCGCAGCGCGCCGATCGCATCGTGCCGCTGCATCGCCAGCGCGCGCTCGCGCCGGGGCTCCAGCAGCCACGACTTCAATGCGCGGCTGCCCATGCCGGTCATGCAGGTGTCGAGCAGCGAGAACAGTGT
>DATBPW010000028.1:0-14682 GCA_036561125.1 Ramlibacter sp.
ACGCTCGCATCGCTGCACGGCGTGATCGGCATCCTGCTCGCGTTGCACGAGCGCTCACGCAGCGGCCGCGGGCAGGTGATCGACGTGGCGTTGTACGAAGCCGTGTTCAACTGCATGGAGAGCCTGCTGCCGGAGTACAGCGCGTTCGGCGCGGTGCGTGGCGCGGCGGGCAGTGCGCTGCCGGGCATCGCCCCGACCAACGCGTACCTGTGCGCCGACGGCGGCTACGCGATCGTCGCGGGCAACGGCGACAGCATCTTCAAGCGGCTGATGGGCGTCATCGGCCGGCCCGATCTCGCGGACGACCCCGGCCTCGCGAACAACAGCGGGCGCGCCAGGCGCGTGGAAGAACTCGATGCGGCGATCGCCGCATGGACCGCGCAACGCAGCGTCTCCGATGTGCTCGCGGCCCTCGACGCCGCATCGGTTCCCGCCGGGCGCATCTACACCATCGCGGACATCGCCGCCGACCCGCATTACCGCGCGCGCGGCATGCTGCAGGAAATTCGAATGGACGACGGCGAGCCGCTGATGGTGCCCGGCATCGTCCCGAAGCTCTCCGTCACGCCGGGTGCGCAAACGCGCAACGCGCCCGGGCTGGGCGAGCACACGGAGCAGGTGCTGCGCGAGATCGGCCTGACGGATTCGCAGATCGGGCAGTTGCGCGCCCGCGGCGTCATCAACTGAGCGATTCGATCAGGTCGACGTAGCGTTGCATCGCGTCGTCCTTCGACGTGCCCTTGACGCCGGACCATGCGTCCCACTTGGCGCGGCCGACCATGTCGCCAAAGCCGGGCTTCTTCTCGCTGTTGTCGCCGACGGTCGCCTGCTTGTACAGCGCGTAGATCTTCAGCAGCGTGGCGTTGTCGGGGCGCTCGCTCAGGTTCTTGGAATTTGCGACAGCGGCTTCGAATTTCGCTTGCAGGTCGGACATGGCGGGTTCATCCTGTCTGGGTTCGGGGGTCTACACGCGGCGCGGCCGGTGCGGTAACGTCGCGGTATCTTAAGACGGCGTGCGCGCAGGAGGTAGGGGCGCGCATCCATTCCAGTTCGACGGAGACAGCACGGCATGGTCACTCGCATCGTCGCCAGGGAAGTGCCCACGGCCGGCAACATCAACGTCGCCGGCGAGCGCATGTCGAAGGTCGACACCGCTTGGCTGCGCATGGATTCGCCGAGCAACCTCATGGAGATCATCGGCGTCTGGACCCTGAAGCCGTCGGTCCGCTACGACGACCTGTGCCGCCGCATCGAGGAGCGCCTGCTCAAGTACAACCGCTTCCGGCAGCGCGTCGTCGACGACGCGCTGGGCACGACATGGCTGGAGGACGCGGATTTCGACATCAATCGCCACGTCGTGCGCGAGAAGCTCGCGCGCCACGGCAAAGGACAGGAGCAGCGGGCATTGCAGGATCGCATCGGGCAGCTCGCGATGCAGCCGCTCGATCGCGCGCACCCACTGTGGCAGATGCACCTGGTGGAGAAGTACGACGGCGGCAGTGCGCTGATCGTGCGCATCCATCATTGCATCGCCGACGGCATCGCGCTCATGACGGTGATGATGTCGCTGGTGGACGGGGGCGGCCCGCCGCCGGCGGCGGCGCACAAGCGCAAACCCGATGGCGCCGAAGACTGGATCGCCGAAACGCTGGTCAAGCCGATCACGGACATCGCGGTGAAGGCGCTCGGCGCGGCCGGTGAGGGCGCGGCGCGCTCGCTCGAAATGCTGCACGACCCGCAGCACGCGCTGGCCGGGTCGATGGACCTCGCGAAACTCGCGTACCAGGTGATCGGCGATGCGGCGGCACTGCTGCTCATGCCGGACGACTCGAAGACGCGGCTGAAGGGCCGGCCCGCGCGCCGCAAGCGTGTCGCGTGGTGCCCGCCGGTGCCGCTGGACGAAGTGAAAGCCGTGGGCAAGGCGCTGGGCTGCTCGATCAACGACGTGCTGCTGTCGTGCGTCGCCGGCGCGATCGGCCAGTACCTGCGCGAGCTCGGCGACGACGTCGCAGGCAAGGAGATTCGCGCGATGGTGCCGGTGAACCTGCGGCCGCCCGAAGACGCGTACAAGCTCGGCAACCGCTTCGGGCTGGCACCGCTGGTGCTGCCCATCGGCATCGACAACCCGATCGCGCGCGTGTACGAAGTGCGCAAGCGCATGAACGACCTCAAGGGCAGCACGCAGCCCGTGCTCGCGTTCCTGATCCTGGCGATCTCGGGCCTGCTGATCAAGCCGGCGCAGGACGTGATCACCGGCATGTTCCAGCGCAAGACGACGGCGGTGATGACCAATGTGCCGGGCCTGCGCGAGAAGGCCAGGTTCCTCGGCTCGACGCTGGAGCAGTCGATGTTCTGGGTGCCCCAGTCCGGCGACATCGGCGTCGGTGTGTCGATCCTGAGCTACGGCGGCGGCGTGCAGTTCGGCGTGATGACGGACGTGGCGCTGTGCCCGGACCCGCAGAAGATCATCGACGAATTCGAGCCCGAGTTCGCGAAGCTGGCGATCGTGACGCTGATGCTGCCCTGGGGCGACTGACCGGCGCTCAGTCCTCGGCGGAACTCACGGGCATCTTGCCCAGCCGCCAGTTCGCGAACTCCTCCTCGTACTCGCGCGCGAGCCGCGTCTTGTCGCGCTCGGGCAGCACCTTGCCCGCGAGCTGGAAGAACGCATGCTCCTCGTCGTCGAGGTGGTGGAAGATCTTGTCGCGCAGCTTGTGGAACTGCGCGATCCACGACGGCGAGCTGCGGTCGGTGCGGTTCAGCTCCTGCACCATCTCGTCCATCTCGTGGTGTTCGGCCATGCCGTGGCGGGCGAGCGCCATGCTTTCGTCGTGGGCAATGAGCGGCTGGTAGAACGAGCGCTCCTCGGCCGCCGCGTGGGCGGCGAGCTCGTGCTTGAGATCACGGAACAGCCGTTCGCGCTCGGGCGCAGCGCCTTCCGTGGCAAGCAGCTGCGTGGCGATGGTGCGCTGCGTGTCGTGCGACAGGCGGAGTGCTTCGAAGATGTTCATGCCGCGCATGATCGGGGCGGCTGAGCCCCTGCGGCTGTAGGTGAAGGCCGCTACTCGTCGAGCTCGGCCTTCGCGAGATCGACATCGAGGCGCTCGGTCGCGTCCAGCGGCTTGCTCGCGGCGGCCTGCTCGTACAGGCGCGTCGCCTCCTTCAGCTTCTTCTCGCCTTCGAGCATCAGCAAGCCGTTCGCGTACTCGATCAGCGCGATGGGCGAGCCCGGGTGCACCTGCAGCGCCTGCTGGAACAGGCGCAAGCCGGTTTCCTTCTTCGCGCCGTACGTCATGCCGCCGATCAGCGCGCCGACCTTGTCGATCACCTCGGCGTGGAACGCGCCCAGCGCGACGTGCGCGTCGGCGTGGCGCGGCTGCAGCTGGATCGTTTTTTCCAGCGCCTCCTTCACGCGGCTGCCCAGGCCCTGAGCCAGCGCCTTCGCGACGCTGATGCTCTGGCTGTAGCGCCCGAGGGCATACGCCTGCCAGTACCACGCGTTCGGGTTGCGCTCGTCCTGCGCGGCCTGCGCCTGCGCTCGCTGCGCCACCTCCGTCAGCAACTCGAGCTTGGCTTTCTCCTTCTTCTCGAGGTAGTTGGCGTAGACGGCGGTCGCCTTGTTCGCGGCGGTGAGGCCGGCGCCACCGGCCTTCAGGCCCGCTTCGGCCGCCTTCTGGAAGTCGCCGTTGTGGAAGAGCACCCACGCCTGCAGCACGGCATCGTCCTGCGGCAGCGGCTCGGCGTCGCCGGCGTGCAGGCGCGGCCACACCTTGCGGATCGAGGCGAGGTCGTAGCTGAACTCGCCCGCGTGGGGGAACGTGCACCACTTGGCCATCGTTGTCTCCGCGCCTCCGTGTGCGCGCTCTCAGGCCGGCGCGCCGTTGTATGCCGCAACCAGCGTGAGCAAGTGCGCGCGCTGGTCCTGTTCGAGATAGGGTACCAGCAGATTGAGGACGTGGTGCGCGCCGCGCATCAGGGCGACCTGCGCGCTGCCCGGTTCCAGCGCATGGCGTGGGTCGCGCACGTACTCGTAGCTCAGCCAGTAGGTGAGGACCACCACCATGCTGGTGGCCGTGGCTTCGACTTCGCGCGAGTCGATCGCGAGCGCGCCGCCGCGGCTCATGCCGTCCAGCATCGCGCGGATGGCGCGCGTCTTGTTCTTCAGCACCCACTGGAAATGGGTCTCGAGCCGGCGGTTCTTCGACAGCAGGTCGTTCAGGTCGCGATACAGGAAGCGGTATTGCCAGATCAGCTCGAACAGCGTGTGCATGAAGAACCAGGCGTCCTCGACGTTGCGCACGCCGTCGCTCGCGTTGAGGATCTCGTTGAGCGCTGCCTCGTACCGGTCGAACAGCGCATTGATCAATTCGTCCTTGGCCGGGTAGTGGTAATACAGGTTGCCCGGGCTGATGTTCAGCTCCGCGGAGATCAGCGTGGTCGACACGTTCGGTTCGCCGAACCGGTTGAACAGGTCCAGCGCGACCTCGAGAATGCGTTCGGCGGTCCGCCGCGGCGCTTTCTTCGCCATGTCAGGCAGGCTGCAAAGTCGCTTGCAGGTCGTCCAGCGCGAATTCGAGGCTCTCGATCGCGCGCCCGAACTCGGTCGGCGATTTCTGCGGCGACACGAGATGGCGGTGCGCGTCGGCGAGCACGCGCGTATTGAAGCGAATGCCGAAGGGCGCCAGCAGCGGCTCGAGCTGCTCGCGGCGCGCGCGCAGCATCGCGCGCGTTTGCTGGTACGCGTGTTCGGCCAGGTGCTTGCGCTGCCGGTAGCTGAAGGTGTTGGCCAGGTACAGCTCCGGGTCGCGGTGGTCCGGCTCGATCAGCACGATCTTCGTGTCGGGATACGCGCGCTCGTAGTGCTTCATCCCGAGCTCCATGCGCGAATGGATCATCGAGCGGAAGGTCTGGCTCAGCACCGAAGGCAGGCCGCCTTCGACGATGCGCGGGATACCCGATTCGCGCGCGTGGAACGGCACGAGCGGGTTGAGGCACAGGAGCAGGTCGACACGCTCTTCGAGCGCGACCGACGCGTGCATGGTCTTCTTGAGCGCGCCATCGACGTAGTGCCGGTCGTCGATCTCCACGGGCGGGAACAAGCCGGGCAGGGCGGAGCTGGCCTGCACTGCTTTCGAGATCGGCACGTCGTCCCAGCCGGGCCGGCCGAACGGCGCGGCCTCGCCCGTGTCGAGGTCGGTCGCGACCAGCGTGAGCTTCGCGCGCAGCTTGCGGAAATCGTTCGTGCGCCCGGGCTGCGAAAACACTTCGGACAAGCGCAGGTCGACGAGCGCGTTCGAGAACAGGCCCGTCGGCAAGCTGCGGCCCAGGTGCTCGAGCGAATGCGTGAGCGGCCTGCCGCCCACCGTCGCGCGCCAAAGCGCCGACGTGGCCAGCATCGGGAGCATGACGGCACGCCGCGCGAATTCTTCCCACGCGGGCACGAGCAGCCATGCGGGATCGAACACGTCGAGTGCCTCGCTGCCGCGCCCTTCGATGAACGACGCGCACATGTCACGCGGCGTCATGCCGTTGGCGAGCGCGGCCGCGATGAAGCTGCCGGCCGACACGCCCACGTAATGATCGAGCTGCGTGAAGTCGACGCCTCGCAGCGTCTCGTCCAGCGCGCACAGCGCGCCCACTTCGTAGATGGCCCCGAGCGGCCCGCCGCCGGCCAGCGCCAGCGCGATGCGCGGCTTCGCAGTCGTACTCCTCATGCCGGCCAGTGTAGGGACCTTCACGCGCAGCCCTTATTGCGATGCAGCAACCCGGGAACGAAAAGGGGCGCCGATGCGCCCCCTGGAGACGAGCGCAGCAAGGTCAAGCGGACTTGCGCGCCGGACGCCGAACAGCCCTCTTCGCGGCCGGCTTCGCCGCGGTGCCGCCGCCCTTGGCGGACAGCTTCGCGACGTTGCGATTGAGTTCGTCGATGCGCGCCACGAGCACATTGATGTCCTTGTGGGTGGGCACGCCGAGCTTCTTGAGCGCGCGCGACACGCGGTCCTCGAAGATGTTCTCGAGCTTGTCCCATTGGCCCGACGCCTTCGACGAGATGTCGTTGGCCATGTTGCTCATGCGGTTCGTCGCCTCGGAGATCCTCTCCTCGGCAACGGACTGCGTCTTGCGCTGGATCGTCATGCCTTCCTTGACGAGCGCCTCGAACACCTTGCCGCCTTCTTCCTGCGCCTTCGAGAACGCGCCGAGCCCGGCCAGCCAGATCTGCTGCGCCGATTGCTTCACCGTGTCCGCCAGCTGCGCACCGGACGCCCCGGGCATCTTCGCGGCGCCTTCGCCCTTCTTGACCTTCGTGACCATGGTCGCTCCTTCTTCGTGATGGCCCAATGTACGCAAACGCGCAGCCGGCGTTTAGGGTCGGGCTTCTAGATGGCGGCGCGGCAAGGGCGAGAATGGAACCTCGAGAACAGAGGAGACCAGTCCATGCACTACTTCGTCACCGGAGCCACGGGATTCATCGGCAAGCGCCTCGTGCGCAAGCTGCTCGAGCGCAAGGGCTCGGTCGTGCACTTCCTCATCCGCCGCGAAAGCGAGGACAAGGTCCCCGCGCTGCGCGAATACTGGGGCGTCGGCGCGCAGCGCGCGATCCCCGTCTTCGGCGACCTGCGGCAGAAGAAGCTCGGCGTCGCGGCCGAGGACGTTCGCGCGCTCAAGGGCGAGGTGGCGCACTTCTACCACCTGGCCGCGGTGTACGACCTCTCCGCCGACGAAGAAAGCCAGATCGCGGTGAACATCGAAGGTACGCGGCATGCGATCGAATTCGCGAAGGCGATCGACGCGGGCCACTTCCACCACATCTCCTCGATCGCGGCCGCGGGCCTGTACGAAGGCGTGTTCCGCGAGGACATGTTCGACGAAGCCGAGAACTACGAGCACCCGTACTTCATGACGAAGCACGAGAGCGAGAAGATCGTGCGCACCGAGTGCAAGGTGCCGTGGACCGTGTATCGCCCGGCGATGGTCGTGGGCGATTCGCACACGGGCCAGATGGACAAGGTCGACGGGCCCTACTATTTCTTCAAGCTGATCCAGCGCATGCGGCAGATCCTGCCGCCCTGGTTGCCTGCGGTCGGCCTCGAAGGTGGGCGCATCAACATCGTGCCGGTCGACTACGTCGTGAGTGCGCTCGACTGGATCTCGCATCAGGAAGGCATCGCGAATCGCTGCTTCCACCTGGTCGACCCCGAGGGCTACCGCGTCGGCGATGTGCTGGACATCTTCGCGCGCGCGGCGCACGCGCCGAAGTTCAGCCTGTTCGTCAACGCGGCGCTGCTCGGCTTCATCCCGAAGAGCGTGAAGAAGGGGCTGATGGCGATCGCGCCGGTGCGCCGCATTCGCAAGGCGGTCATGAAAGACCTCGGCCTGCCGGACGACATCCTGGAGTTCGTGAACTACCCGACGCGTTTTGATTCACGCGACGCGCAGGCCATGCTCAAGGGGTCCGGCATCGAATGCCCGAACCTGGAGGATTACGCGTGGCGCCTGTGGGATTACTGGGAGCGCCACCTCGATCCCGACCTGCACATCGACCGCTCGCTCAAGGGCACGGTCGCCGGCAAGGCCGTCCTCATCACCGGAGGCTCTTCGGGCATCGGCCTGGCCGCCGCCCACAAGTTCGCCGAAGCGGGCGCCGTCACCATCATCTGCGGCCGCGACCAGGACAAGCTCGACGCCGCCTGCGCCGAGGCAACGGAGCGCGGCTACGAATTCGTCGCTTACCCGGCCGACATCTCGGACATGGACGACTGCGACCGGTTCGTGAAGCTGCTCGAGGACAAGCACGGCGGCGTCGATTTCCTCGTCAACAACGCGGGCCGCTCGATCCGCCGCGCGATCGAGTCGAGCTTCGACCGCTTCCACGATTACGAGCGCACGATGCAGCTCAATTACTTCGGCTCGCTGCGCATCACGATGGGGCTGCTGCCCGGGATGGTCGCGAAGCACCGCGGCCACGTCGTGAACGTGAGTTCGATCGGCGTGCTGACGAATGCGCCGCGTTTTTCCGCGTACGTGGCGTCCAAGGCCGCGCTCGATGCGTGGACGCGCTGCGCGGCGAGCGAGTTCGCCGACCGCGGCGTGACCTTCACGACCATCAACATGCCGCTGGTGCGCACGCCGATGATCGCCCCGACCAACATCTACAACAACGTGCCCACGCTGTCGCCGCAGGAGGCGGCGGACCTCGTCGCCGACGCCTGCATCAACAAGCCCGTGCGCGTCGCGACTCGCCTGGGCATCGCCGGCGAAGTGCTGCACGCGCTCACCCCGCGTGTCGCGCAGATCGTGATGAACACGAGTTTCCGCATGTTCCCGGATTCGCCGGCGGCCAAGGGCGACAAGGCCGCGAAGCCGCAACTCTCGCCCGAGGCGATGGCGCTGCAGCAGATGATGCGCGGCATCCATTTCTGACGGCCGCGAGGCGGCACCTACAATGACGCCGCCTTGCGAATCCTGCACGTCTATAAAAGTTATTACCCGGACACCCTCGGCGGGATCGAGCAGGTCATCGCGCAGCTGGGCATCGCGCTCAACGCGCTGGGCGACGAATCGCGCGTCTTCACGCTGAGCCCGAAGCCCGAGCCCGCCGTCCTCGTTCGCCCCGAAGGCGAAGTGCATCGCTGCCGCACGACGGTGGAGATCGCGTCGAATCCGCTGTCGCTGCGCGCGTTCGGGGAATTTCGCCGCCAGCTGCAATGGGCCGACGTCGTGCACTACCAGTTCCCGTGGCCCTTCGCCGATCTGCTCCACGTGACCGGTGCGGCGCGCAAGCCCAGCGTCGTGTCCTACCAGTCGGACATCGTGCGGCAAAAGTTGCTCGGCGCGATGTATTCGCCGCTGATGGTTCGCTTCCTGCGCTCCGTCGACGCGGTGGTCGCGACGTCGCCGCAATATCGCGACAGCAGTTCCGTGCTGGCGCGCATCGGCCGCGACGTGCGCGTGATCCCGAACGGCATCGACGAGGCGTCGTATCCGCGCGCCGACGACTCGCTGGTGAAGCACTGGCGCGGCAAGCTCGGCGAAGGCTTCTTCCTGTTCGTCGGCGTGCTGCGCTACTACAAGGGGCTCGAGACGCTGTTGCGCGCCGCGAAGGATTTTGGCGGCACGATCGTCATCGCCGGCACGGGGCCGGAAGAGGTCCCACTGCGGCTGCTTGCAGCCAGCGAAGGTCTCACCAACGTCCATTTCGTCGGCGCGGTGAGCGATGCCGACAAGATCGCGCTGCTCGAGCTCGCGCGTGCGTTCGTGTTCCCGTCGCACCTGCGCTCGGAGGCGTTCGGCATGTCGCTGCTCGAAGCCGCGATGCGCGCGCGGCCGATGGTGTGCTGCGAGATCGGCACGGGCACTTCGTACATCAACGTGAACGGCGAGACGGGCTTCGTGGTGCCGCCCGAAGATCCCGCGGCCCTGCGCGAGGCCATGCAACGCCTGCGCGACGACTCGCAGCTCGCCGCACGAATGGGCGCCGCTGCGCGCTCACGCTTCCTTGCGCACTTCACCGCGCAACGAATGGCGGCTGCGTACCACGCGCTCTACCGCGAAGTGGCGATGGCGTCGCGATAGGCCGTGTAGGTTGCGTCGGCGCAGGCTTCCCACGTGAACGCCGTCGAGCGTTCGAGCGCTTTCATCCCGAGCGATGCGCGCAGCGATGCATCCTCGAGCATCGTGCGCATCCCGGCGGCGATCGCGTCGATGTCGAACGGGTCGACCAGCAAACCCGTGTCGCCGACGACCTCGGGCAACGACGACACGTTCGACGAGATCACCGGAACGCCGCAGCCCATGGCTTCGAGCGGCGGAAGGCCAAAGCCTTCGTAGATCGAGGGGTACACCAGTGCGGCCGCTCCCGCCGTGACCGCGGCGAGGTCGTCCCGTTCGAGGTAGCCCAGCACTTTCGCTTCGCCACTGGCGACCAGCGGCGCCAGCACGGACTGGATCTCCTGCGTGTGCCAGCCTTTCGCGCCGACGATCACCAGCGGGAACTGCGCGCGCAGCTCCTTCGGCAGCGTGCTGTACGCCTGCACCGTGGCCTGCAGGTTCTTGCGTGGCTCGAGCGTGCCGACCGACAGCAGGTAGCTGCGATAAGCGAGCCCATGCCGTGCGAGCGCGGAGTGCGCCTCGTGTTCGCCCATCGGCCGGAACGCGGCGTCGAGGCCGTTCGGCGTGACGCGGATCTTCGACGGGTCGATGCCGAACACCTCGATCACTTCGCGCTTCACGAACTCGGAAACCGTGAGCACGATGCTCGCGCGTCGCAGGCTCGGCTCGAAGTATTTGTGCATCGCGCGCACCCGCTCCTTCGGGTGCGTGTGCGGGTAGCGGATCCACGACAGGTCGTGCACGGTGAGCACGAGCGGCCCGTCGAATTCGAACGCCAGGAAATTCGGCTCGTGGTACACGTCGAACTTGATCGACTGCGCGCCGAGCGTGAACTTGCGCTGGCGCCTCCAGATCGCGATGTCGTAGGCGAACGGGACGAGGCTGCGCAGCATCCCGCGCAGGTTCTGGTAGGGATGGCTGCGCGGCGCCACCCGGCGCTCGAAGAAATGCGCGTAGAACATGAACAGGTCGACGTCCTCACGCTGCGCGATGCGCAGTGCGAGCTGGTACGCGTACTGGCCGATGCCGGTGAGCGGGCCGATCAGCGACGTGGCGTTGTAGGCGACGCGCATCACGCCGCCAGCATCCACCGCAGCGTGTCTTCGAGCCGGTAGTGCGCCGACGCGCCGACCACCTGCTGGAGTCGCGACGGATCGCCGCAAAGGCGGTGCACCTCGTTGGGCCTGACCAGTTTCGGGTCGACCTGCACTTCGATGTCGTGGCCCGTGAGGCCGCGCAGCAGCGCGAGCACCGTATTGAAGTCGTATGCGGTGCCGGTGCAGATGTTGTAGACGCTCTCCGGCGCGCCGGCCTCCAGCAGGCGCAGGTACGCCTCGCACACGAAGCGCACGTCGTTGTACTCGCGCTCGACGTGGAGGTTGCCCAGCGTCACTTGCGGCGCGCGCCGGCGGAAATGGTCGACGAGTTTCGGGACCACGAATTCGACGGGCTGCCCGGGACCCGTGTAGTTGAAAGGCCGCGCAATGACGACCGGCAACTGGGGAAAGTGCGAGCGCGCCATCATCTCCATCGCGAGCTTGCTCATCGCGTAGTGGTTGACGGGTGCGGGGGGCTCGGACTCCGCGATCGGCGAATGCGGCGAGTTGCCGTACACGTTCGCGCTGCTCGCGAGCAGGATGCGCTGCAATGGGCGCCCGGCTTTCGACAGCGCGCCCAGCAGGTTGAGCGTGCCGAACAGGTTGACGTCGTAAAACGCGCGCGCATCGGCGTGCCCGACGAAGCTGATCGCTGCGAGGTGCACGGCGGCATCGGCTTCGAGCGGGCGCGTTTCGGCTTCGAGCGCGGCGCGGTCGGTGAGGTCGGATTCCAATTCGACGACATCGTGGCCGGCGCGCTGCGCGGCTTCGATGAAATGGCGTCCCGTGAACCCGGCGGCGCCCGTCAGGGCGATCCTCAAAACGACACGCCCCGCTCGACGCGCCGCAGGTCGGCCGTGACCATCATCCGGCACAGCTCCTCGAGCGAGGTCTGCGGCTCCCACCCGAGCTTCTCGCGCGCATGCGTCGCGTCGCCAATGAGCAGGTCGACTTCGGCGGGGCGCACGAATGCGGGGTTGATGCGCAGCACCGTGCGTCCGCTCGCGCGGTCCACGGCGACCTCGTCGACGCCGCTGCCGCGGAATTCGATCGGCATGTCCGCGGCGGCGAATGCCAGTTCCACGAAGTGGCGCACGGTTTCCGCGCGACCCGTGGCGAGCACGAACGTCTCGGGCTTCGGCGCCTGCAGCATGCGCCACATGCCGTCGACGTATTCCTTCGCGTAGCCCCAGTCGCGCCGCGCATCGAGGTTGCCGAGTTCGAGCGCGTCGAGCTTGCCGAGCTTGATCCTCGCGACGGCATCAGTGATCTTGCGCGTGACGAACTCGCGCCCGCGCAGCGGCGATTCGTGGTTGAACAGGATGCCGCTCACGGCAAACATGTCATAGCTCTCGCGGTAGTTCACCGTCATCCAGTGCGCGAAGAGTTTCGCCACGCCGTACGGGCTGCGCGGATAGAAGGGCGTGTCCTCGCGCTGCGGCACCGCTTGCACCTTGCCGAACATTTCGGAGGTCGACGCCTGGTAGAAGCGGATCTTCGGGTTCACGAGCCGAATCGCGTCCAGCAGGTTGAGTGCCCCGAGGCCGGTGATCTGCGCCGTCGTCGTGGGCTGCTCGAAGCTCACGCCGACGAAACTCTGCGCGGCCAGGTTGTAGACCTCGCCGGGCTGCGCACGATTGAGCAGGGAGATCGTCGCCCCGAGGTCGGTCAGGTCGTATTCGACGAGCCGCAGGTGCGCGTGGGTGGCGAGGCCGAGTTCTTCGATGCGCCAGAAGTTGACCGAGCTGGTGCGGCGATAGGTCCCGTAGACCGTGTAGCCCTTGTCCAGGAGGAGCGCAGCCAGGTAGGCGCCGTCCTGCCCGGTGACCCCGGTGACCACGGCTGTCTTGCCCATGAATTATTTCTTTCTTTGCGACGGGCGTTCGATTTTGCCCGACAAACGCAAGGCGCCTTCCGGCGCTGCGGGGGGCGCGTCGTGTTGTAATCGCGCCAGCGGAACGCGGCCGCGGCCCGAATTGTGCTGGCCATCACTTCCCGCCCCGTGCTTGCATGCTATTTTGTTCCAATGAACCGTAGTGGGTCTATCGCTGTCGCACTTGCGGCGCTTGTCGTGCCGGTGCTCGTGTGCGCCCAAACGACCCCCGGCTACGTCGGCGGCGAGGTGATGTTCGTCTCGGGCAAGGCCGAGAGGGTGCAAAAGGACGGCCAGTCGAATGCCGTGGCCAAGGGCATGACGCTGCTCGAAGGCGACCGCATCAAGACCGACGCGAACAGCCATGTCTATGTGCGCCTGCGTGACGGCGGCCTGCTGGTCGTGCGTCCCGCGTCGGACCTGCACGTGGACCTGTGGCGCTACGACCCCGCGCGGCCGCAGGATACGCAAGTCAAGTACACGCTGGAAAACGGCGTGGCGCGCCAGGTCGACGGCGCGGGCGTGAAGGCCGCGCGCGACAAATTCCGTTTCAACACGCCGATGGCGGCGATCGGCGTGCGCGGCACCGACTTCACTGTGCTTGCCGATGCGACCGTTACGCGTGTGTCGGTGCAATCGGGCGGCGTGATCGTCAATGGTTTCGGCAACGGCTGCCGTGTCGAGGGGCTCGGGCCTTGCGAAGGCTCGTCGGCCGTCGAACTGTTCGCCAACGCTTCCAACAAGTTGCTGCAGGTGCGCGCGGGCGAGCGCCGGCCCGAAGTCATCGACGACCCGGCCGCGGCGCCGGACCGCAACCATCCGCCTGCCAGCGGCGAGCCCGTCGCGCAGCATCCCATCGGTTCGCCGGATGTGCGCATTGCGGATTCGCGCGGCACCGACGTGGTCCAGCAGCTCGATCACGACGTTCCCTCGACCCCGACGCCGCCCCCGCCCGATCCGCCGATCGCGGTCTGGGGCCGCTGGGCTGCGATCACGGCGAATGACCCGGGCACCATCAAGGCCGACGACGTGCTGAACGGCCGCACGCGCGTGGCGATCAACAGCTTCTACGTCCTCGCCGCGAACCCGGAGATGACTTCGTTCGCATTGCCGGGTGACGGCGTCGCGAACTTCACGCTGGCGGCGCACGACGGTGTGATCACCGATACGGCGAGCGGCACCAGCGTCGCATCCACAGCGTCGAACGGCAAGCTGAGCATCGACTTCGGCGCGAAGCGCTTCTCGACATCGCTCGACGTTGCGGCGGGCGCTCTCGCCACGCAGGTCTCGGCGCAAGGTTCGGTCGACTCCACCGGCAAGTTCCAGTCGGACCTGTTCGTCTCGCCCAGCATCGTCAGCGGCATCGTGGGCGGCAAGGGCGCCAGCGAGGCCATGTACCTGTACCAGCGCTCCTTCAACGACCATTACACGGCGACCGGGGCGACCTCCTGGCACAAGTAAGCGGCTGAAGTGGCGCGGACGGGCCTTCCGCTGCGCAACCCCCGTGCGTCTTCCCGTTGGGCGCTCGTCGCGGTGTTGGCTGCGCTGGCGATCGCTCTGCAGTGGCTTGCGCCCTCGATCCCACTGGTGGCATCGCTGGATCACCTCGTCGGCGACCGGCTGCACGAGGTCCTGGCGTCCGGCGAACCCGAGAACCGCGTCGTCGTCGTCGACCTGGACGAATCGAGCATCGCTGCCTACGGTGCATGGCCCTGGCCGCGCGCGCGCGTGGCGGACCTGCTCGATGCGCTCGCCGGCAATTACGGTGCGCGGATGGTCGGCGTGGACATCGTCTTTCCCTCGGCGGGTGATGCGGCCGGCGACGCGCGCATCGCGGCGCTCGCCGATTTCGCGCCGCTCGCGCTAGCGCAGGCACTGGACTTCGTCGAACGCACGCCGGCGGTCACGAGCGGCGTCCCGGTGTTCGACGCGCCGCGCGTGAGGGGCGATGCGCCCGGCGTCGCGGCGACCGGCTATCTCGCGAATCACGCCGGCCTGGCCCAGGCGAAATGCGTCGGCAACATCGGTTTGCAGCCGGACAGCGACGGTCGTGTGCGTCGCGTGCCGCTGCTTGCGACGTGGGCCGGGCGCTCGACGCCCCTC
>DATBPW010000029.1:0-3670 GCA_036561125.1 Ramlibacter sp.
CGTCGGCGCGCCCTGGTACACGTCGGGAATCCACATGTGGAACGGCGCGGCGCCGAGCTTGAACGCGAGGCCCGCGACGATGAACACCAGGCCGAACACGAGCACCTGGTGCTTCACCTGGCCCGAGCCCACGAGCTTGTAGACGCTGCCGATGTCGAGCGAGCCGGTGGCGCCGTACAGCATCGACATGCCGTACAGCAGGAAGCCGCTGGCCATCGCGCCGAGTACGAAGTACTTCATCGCGGCTTCGGTGGCCACGGCGTGGTCGCGGCGCAGCGCGACGAGCGCGTAGCTGCACAGCGTGAGCAGCTCCAGCCCGAGGTAGATCACGAGGAAGTTGCTGCCCGAGACCATGACGAACATGCCGAGCAGCGCGAACATCGCCAGCGTGAACATCTCGCCGCCGCGCAGCATGTCGCGGTCGGCCGCGTACGGGCGGCCGTACACGAGGCACACCATCATGGCGATCGACATGAAGCACTTGAGCCAGTTCGCCATCGGGTCGCTGACGACCATGTTGCCGAACGCGTAGACCGTCTCGTTGCCGGCGGCGAGCGAGCCCGTGTAGAAGGCGACCGCGGCGAGCGTGGCCATCGTCACGACGTACGTGAGGTTGCGCAGGCGCGACGTCACGCGCAGGTCGAGCAGCGCGATGATGCACGCCATCGCCAGCAGGAGGATCTCGGGCCCGACGGTGACGAGGTTGTTGCTATCGAACATGTTCTTCTCTCGCCTTCAGAGCTTGGCCGTCGAGACGTGCTGCAGGAAATTCGCGACCGAGACGTTCATGATGTCGGTGAACGGCTTCGGGAACACGCCCATCCAGAGCACGGCCACGGCCAGCAGCCCGAGCATCAGGAATTCGCGGTGGTTGATGTCCGACAGCACCTTGACGCGGTCGTTGGCCACCGGGCCGAGGTACACGCGCTTGAACATCCACAGCGTGTACGCGGCGCCCCAGATCAGCGCGGTGCCGGCCATCGCGGCCAGCCAGAAATTGGCCTTGACGGTGCCGAGGATCACCATCCACTCGCCGACGAAACCGGCGGTGGCCGGCAGGCCGCAGTTGGCCATGCAGAACAGCAGCGCGAAGGCCGAGAAGTTGGGCATCGTGTTGACCACGCCGCCGTAGCTCGCGATCTCGCGCGAGTGCACGCGGTCGTACAGCACGCCGATGCACAGGAACATGGCGCCCGACACGAAGCCGTGCGCGATCATCTGGATCAGGCCGCCTTCGACGCCCAGGTCGTTGAAGATGAAGAAGCCGAGCGTGACGAAGCCCATGTGCGCCACCGACGAATAGGCCACCAGCTTCTTCATGTCGGTCTGAACCATCGCCACCAGGCCGACGTAGATCACCGCGATGATCGACAGGCCGATGATGAACCACGCGTATTCGTGCGCGGCATCGGGCGCGATCGGCATCGAGAAGCGCAGGAAGCCGTAGGCCCCGAGCTTCAGCATGATCGCGGCCAGCACCGCGGAGCCGCCGGTGGGCGCCTCGACGTGCACGTCGGGCAGCCACGTGTGCACCGGCCACATCGGCACCTTCACGGCGAACGCCGCGAAGAAGGCGAAGAACAGCCACGTCTGCGCCGACATGCCGAGCGGCAGGTTCTGCCAGGTGAGGATGTCGAAGCTGCCGCCGCTCTTGGTGTACAGGTAGATCAGCGCGACCAGCATCAGCAGCGAGCCGAGCAGCGTGTACAGGAAGAACTTGAACGCCGCGTAGATCTTGTTCGGGCCGCCCCAGATGCCGATGATCAGGTACATCGGGATCAGCGTGGCTTCGAAGAACACGTAGAACAGGATGCCGTCGAGCGCGCAGAACACGCCGATCATCAAGCCGGACAGGATCAGGAACGCGCCCATGTACTGGTTCACGCGCTCCTGGATCACCTCCCACGCCGAGATCACGACGATGAGCGTGATGAACGCGGTGAGCAGGATGAACCAGAACGAGATGCCGTCGATGCCCAGGTGGTAGAAGACGTTGAAGCGCTCGATCCACGGCTGCTTCTCGACGAACTGCATGGCAGCCGTCGTGCGGTCGAAGCCGGTGTACAGCGGCAGCGTGACGACGAAGCTCACGAGCGCGCCGACCAGCGCGATCCAGCGCACCGTCTGCGCCTGGTCGTCGCGTCCCAGCGCGAGCAGGATGACCCCGAAGGCGATCGGCGTCCAGATGGCGAGGCTCAGCAAACCCATTGTTCTTCTCTCGTTGACTTTACCGCTGCAGCCACACGAACCACGTCATCAGCACGAACACGCCGATGATCATCGCGAACGCGTAGTGGTAGATGTAGCCGGTCTGCACCCAGCGGATCACGCCGGCGAACCACGCCACCAGGCGCGCGCTGCCGTTGACCGCCACTCCGTCGATGACCGATTGGTCGCCGCCCTTCCACAGCCCCGTGCCGATGCCGCGCGCGGCGCGCGCGAGCACGTTCTCGTTGAACCAGTCGAAGTAGTACTTGTTGTCGAGGATCGTGTACAGCCAGCCGAAGCGCTGCTTGAGCGCGGCGGGCACGGCCGGGTTGATCAGGTACATGTACCAGGACGCGACCACGCCCGCGAGCGACAGCCAGAACGGCAGGCCGAGGAAGCCGTGCAGCGCCATCGCGAGCGGGCCCTTGAAGTCCTCGCGCAGCACGTCCATCGACTTGTGCGCTTCGCCGTTGATGAAGATCGCGCCCTTCATGAAGTCCGAATACAGCATCGGATCGATGAACAGGTAGCCGGCCAGCACCGACGGGATCGCCAGCAGGATCAGCGGCGCCGTCACGACCCACGGCGACTCGTGCGGTTCATGGTGCTCTTCGTGGCCGCGGCCATGATCATCGTGGTGCTGCACGTCGGGCTCTTCGTCCGAATAGTGCTGCGCGTGCGCGGCGTCCGGGTTCTGGTCGAAGCGCTCCTTGCCGTGGAACACCAGGAAGAACATGCGGAACGAATAGAACGCGGTGACGAACACGCCGGCCGCGACGCAGAAGTACGCGAAGCCCGCGCCGTACAGGTGGCTTTCGTGCACGGCCTCGATGATCGAGTCCTTCGAGTAGAAGCCGGCGAAGAACGGCGTGCCGATCAGCGCCAGCGAGCCGACCAGCGACGTCCAGTACGTGACGGGCATGTACTTGCGCACGCCGCCCATCCAGCGGATGTCCTGGTTGTGGTGCATGCCGATGATCACCGAGCCCGCGGCGAGGAACAGCAGCGCCTTGAAGAACGCGTGCGTCATCAGGTGGAACACCGCGACCGAGTACGCCGACGCGCCGAGCGCCACCGTCATGTACCCGAGCTGCGACAGCGTCGAGTACGCCACGACGCGCTTGATGTCGTTCTGGATGATGCCCAGGAAGCCCATGAACAGCGACGTGATCGCGCCGATGACGAGCACGAACGACAGCGCCGTGTCCGACAGCTCGAACAGCGGCGACATGCGCGCCACCATGAAGATGCCGGCCGTCACCATCGTCGCCGCGTGGATCAGCGCGGAGATCGGCGTGGGGCCTTCCATCGAATCGGGCAACCACACGTGCAGCGGCGCCTGCGCGCTCTTGCCCATGGCGCCGATGAAGAGGCAAATGCAGATCACCGTGATCAGCTGCCAGTCGGTGCCGTAGCCGAACGCGATCTTCGCGAGGTCGCCGGCCTTGCCGAACGCGTCGCC
>DATBPW010000030.1:0-1856 GCA_036561125.1 Ramlibacter sp.
GTCGGCACGTTCTTCCTGATGGCGGCGTTCGGCTTCTCGCTCAACAATCTGTCGCTGTTCGGCCTCGTGCTTGCGATCGGCATCGTCGTCGACGACGCCATCGTCGTGGTCGAGAACGTCGAGCGCAACATGGCCAAGGGCCTGAGCCCGCGCGAGGCGTCCTACCGCACCATGGAGGAGGTCGGCACGGCGCTGATTGCCATCGCGCTCGTCTTGACCGCGGTGTTCGTGCCGTCGGCCTTCATCACCGGCATCTCGGGCCAGTTCTACCGCCAGTTCGCACTGACGATTGCCGGCGCCACGATCATCTCGCTCATCGTCTCGCTGACCCTGTCGCCCGCCCTGTGCGCGCTACTCCTGAAGCCGCACAGCGAAGAGCACAAGACCGGCTGGTACATGTGGCCGATCCAAATCTTCTTCCGCATCTTCAACTGGGGCTTCGACAGACTGTCCCACGGCTACAGTTGGTTCGTGGGCCGCATCGTGCGCATTGCCGTGCTCATGCTCGTCGTCTATGCGGGCGTCATCGCCTTCGGCATGAACGAATTCCGCAAGACGCCCATCGGCTTCATTCCGCAGCTCGATGCCGGCTACCTGATCACGATCACGCAGCTTCCGCCCGCCGCCTCGATCGACCGCACGGACGCCGTCAACCGCCGCGCCGTAGAGCTCGCGCTCGATACGCCGGGCGTCGCTCACGCGGTCAACCTCGTCGGCTTCTCGGGTGCCACTCGCACCAATGCGCCGAATGCGGGCGCGGTGTTCGTCGTGCTGAAGCCGTTCGAGGAGCGGGCAAAGGATCCGCGCATGTCGGCGCAGGCGATCCAGGGCGCGCTGCTCGCCAAGTTTTCGTCGATCCAGGACGCCCTCGTGCTCGTCGTCGCGCCGCCGCCCGTGCGCGGCATCGGCAGCGCCGGCGGCTTCCGCATGATGGTGCAGGATCGCGGCGGCAACGGCTCGGCCCCGCTGCAAGGCGCGGTCGGCGCCATGATGGGGCGCGCCAACGCCACGCCGGGCCTCAAGCAGGTGTTCTCGCTGTTTGAGAACGCGACGCCGCAGCTCTATCTCGATATCGACCGGGTGAAGGCGCAGATGCTCGGCGTCAACGTCTCCGACGTGTTCTCGACCCTGCAGACATACCTCGGCTCCGCCTACGTCAACGACTTCAATCTGTTAGGTCGCACCTTCCGCGTGACGGCGCAGGCAGATTCCTACTTCCGCCTCGAGCGCAGCGACGTGCTGAAGCTGCGCGTGCGCAACAGCAATGGCGATGCGGTGCCGCTCGGATCGTTCACGACCGTCAGCGACATTTCCGGGCCCTCGCGCGTTCCGCGCTACAACCTCTACCCCGCGGCCGAGCTCGACGGCAGCGCTGCTCCCGGTTACTCGCAGGGCCAGGCCATCGACCTCATGCAGAAGCTCGCAGCCGAGGTACTGCCGCGCGGCTTCGGCTATGAGTGGACGGACCTCGCGTTCCAGCAGGTGCGCGCCGGCAACGCCGCGGTGTTCGCTTTCGCGCTTGGCGTCGCTTTCGTGTTCCTCGTGCTCGCGGCGCAGTTCGAGAGCCTGACACTGCCGCTCGCGATCATCCTCATCGTGCCCATGAGCCTCATCGCCTCCATCACCGGCGTGGTCATGCGCGGGCAGGACAACAACATCCTGACCCAGGTCGGCTTCATCGTGCTGATCGGCCTTGCCGCCAAGAACGCCATCCTGATCGTCGAGTTCGCGCACCAGCTCGAGGGCGCGGGCGCCGACCGCTTCGCCGCGGCGACCGAGGCGGCCCGGCTGCGCATGCGTCCCATCCTGATGACGTCGCTCGCGTTCATCCTCGGCGTGGTGCCGCTCGTGTGGGC
>DATBPW010000031.1:0-9324 GCA_036561125.1 Ramlibacter sp.
CCAGCGAAAACGCGGCAGCAAAGAATTGGTTGGTCTTGTTCATCGTGCTCCTCCGGGATGTGTTGTGGACGAGCGAAGTCTCACGGCGGGAAGCACCAAACGCCCCCCGGTTTCGCGGTTTCGGCACACGGCGGTGCCGCCGGTATCGCCACGCGAGACTGGAGGGGGACTGCGCGGTGGCGCAAACAGGGTTAACCGGAGCGCGTGTTATCCGCTTCCATCGCCCGGTACAGCGCCTTGAGCGCGGCGTCGTTGGCACCCTGCAGCCTGTTCAGCTCGGCGTCGAGAGCGTCGAGCTGGTCGAGGGTGCTGGTCCTGGCGTCGAAGGCAGCGTCGCGCCTTGCGCGAGTGGCCTGCAGCTGGTCGTAGATCGACTTCCATTCGGCCAGCTTTCTCTCAACTGGTTCCATGGCAGGGAGGTACGAAAAGGGACGGGGCGCAATATTAACTTTGATGTGCGCGCGAATCAACTGGCCGGCACATGCCCCACCGGGGGGCCGGCGGCGCCGGCAGGCCCTATTGCGCGAGCAGTTGGGCAACGCGCGCGCGCAGGCCTTCGGGCGTGACGAGCGCCGCGGGCACCGGCTCGCCGACGTTCAGGCCGACGCGATTGAACATCCCACGCCGCAGCGGCCGCACCATGGCACCGCCTTGCTCGATGCGCGAGAAGAAAGAGCCCCACAGGTTCGTTAGCGCCAGCGGGATCACCGGCACCGCTTCGCGCTCGAGCACCTTCATGATGCCGCCCTTGAACGCCTGGAGCTCGCCGTCGCGCGTGATCGCGCCCTCCGGGAAGATCGCCAGCAGGTCGCCTTCGCGCAGCACTTTCGCGGCGGCATCGAATGCCGCTTCGTATGCGCGCTCGTCTTCCTTGCGCGGCGCGATCGGGATCGCCCGCGCCAGCCGGAACAGCCAGCCGAGCACGGGCACGCGGAAGATGCGGTGGTCCATCACGAAATAGATCGGCCGAGGGCTGGCGGCCATCAGCAGCACCGCATCGATGAAACTCACGTGGTTGCACACCAGGATCGCGGCGCCGGCCGTGGGGATGTTCTCGTCGCCGCGCACCTTGAAGCGGTAGACCAGGCGCGATGCGAACCACGCGATGAAGCGCAGCAGGTATTCCGGCACCAGCAGGAAGATGTAGCCCGCGACGATCGCGTTCGCGATTCCGACGGCCAGGAAGATCTGCGGCACCGTGCAGCCGGCCTTGAGCATCGCGCCCGCGATGATCGCGCTGGCGATCATGAACAGCGCGTTGAGGATGTTGTTCGCGGCGATGATGCGCGCGCGGTGCGTGGGCTGGCTGCGCAGCTGGATCAGTGCGTACATCGGCACGCTGTACAGGCCCGCGAACAGCGACAGCAGCGTCAGGTCGGCCATCACGCGCCAATGCGCGTGCACCGACACGAACTGCGCCGCGCCCATCTCGGGCACGGACGGCAGCCCGCGCGAGGCGAAATACAGGTCGATCGCGAACACGCTCATGCCGATCGCGCCGAGCGGCACCAGGCCGATCTCGACGTGGCGGCGCGACAGAACCTCGCACAGCAGCGAACCGATGCCGATGCCGACCGAGAACAGAACGAGCAGCAGCGAAGCGACCTGTTCGTTGCCGTGCACGACCTCCTTCGCGAACGACGGAAACTGCGACAGGAACACCGCGCCGAAGAACCACATCCAGCTGATCCCCAGCAGCGAGCGGAACACGACCAGGTTGCCGTGCGCGAGCTTCAGGTTGCGCAGCGTCTCGGTGACCGGGTTCCAGTTGATCTTCAGGCCCGGGTCCGTCGCCGCGACGCTCGGCACGAACTGCGAGAAGCCGCGGCCGACGAGCGCGAGCAGCACGCAGGCGATCGCCACCTGGTCGCGTCCCACCCCCGGCGTCGCGACCAGCAATCCGCCGGCCACGTTGCCCAGCAGGATCGCGACGAAGGTGCCCATCTCCACCATGCCATTGCCGCCCGTGAGTTCGCGCTCTTCCAGCACCTGCGGCAGGTAGGCGTACTTCACCGGGCCGAACAGCGTGGAGTGCAGCCCCATGAGGAACACGCATGCCAGCAGGATCACGGCGTCCGACGTCCAGAAGCCGAACGCGGCGAGCAGCATGATCCCGATCTCCAGGTTCTTGACGAAGCGGATCATGGTGCGCTTGTCGAACTTGTCGGTGATCTGGCCGCTCGTCGCGGAGAACAGCAGGAACGGCAGGATGAACAGCGCGCCGATCACGAGGCCCGCGAGCGACGGCGGCATCCACTGCAACTGCAGCTGGTAGGTCACCATCACCGTGAACGCGAACTTGAAGAGGTTGTCGTTCGCCGCGCCGCAGAACTGCGTCCAGAAGAACGGCGCGAACCGCCGTTGGCCGAGCAGCGAGAACTGGTTGGGATGCTCGTGGTGTGGCGCGACTGGCAGCGCGTTGCGGGTGGCGGTGTCCATCGAGGTGTCCTTCGGTTCGCGCGATTCTGCCCAATCGGAGGATGCCCGGCATCCCGAGTTGCGCTACATTGCCGCCAAGCGATGCGCCGGGTACCGGCGCACGGTACCCGGGGGGGGATCTTCCGCATGCGAACGGCGCTGCCAGAGATGGTCCGGTGAGCACCACCGCCGACCTCGTCGTTGCCCTGAAGAAGGAACTCAAAGCCGCGCAGATGACGTATGCGCAGCTTGCGCAGTCGCTCGGCATGGCGGAGTCGAGCGTCAAGCGCATGCTTGCGAAGGGCGACATGCCGCTGTCGCGCATCGATGCGATCTGCCGCGCGCTGAAGCTCGATTTCGCGGAGCTCGCGCGGCGCGTGGCCGAGGCGCAGCCGCTGCTCAAGGAACTCACGCTGGAACAGGAGCGCGCCGTCGTCGCGGACAAGAAGCTGCTGCTGTGCGCGATCTGCGCGCTGTCGCAGTGGACGTTCGAGCAGATCACGGGCGCGTACCGCGTGTCCGAGGCGGAATGCATCAAGTACTTCGCGCAGCTCGATCGCATCGGCATCATCGAGCTGCGGGCGATGAACCGCTACCGCCTCAAGCTGGCCAAGACATTCCGCTGGCGCCCGAACGGTCCGGTGATGGAGTTCTTCCGCGAGCACGTGGTGCTCGATTACTACAACGGCGGTTTCGACAGGCCCGGCGAAGGGCTGCTGCTGGTGCACGGGTCCGTCAGCCGCGCGGTCGCGCCAATGTTCTTCGAGCGCCTGCAGCGCATCGGCCAGGACTTCGCGCAGCAACACCAGGCGGACCAGCGCCTGCCGGAAAAGGATCTGGAAGGCTTCACGCTGCTGCTCGCGGTGCGCAGCTGGGAGTTCGGGGCCTTCACGCGCCTGCGGCGCTAGCGGGACCCCGAGTCGTCCTCGTCGAGGAGGCCCGGCCCGGTCTCGAGCACGCGCGACGTGAAGAAGCTGTCCTCGCTGTCGATGCTGCTCGCGCGCGGCGCGTCGAATTCATCGAGCGGCATGTTGCCCGACGGCGTGAGCGCCTGCGTGACGCGGTCCAGGCGCGGTTCGCGCGTGGGCCGCTGCAGCAGCGTGCGCAGCTCGCCGCGCAAGGCGTTGCGTGTGCGGATCCAGAAGTCGGCCCGGCGCGCCTGCCGCGCGCGCTTTTCGGGCGACAGGTCGGTGGCCGCGAGCTTTTCGTCCGCGTCCAGCGGCAGGATCACCCAGCCACGTGGGCCGTTGCGCGCATCGAAGTGATCCCACAGCGACCGGTAGCTGCCGAAGATCTTCTCGCCCGCTTCACGATAGCGCGGGCTGAAGCGGTACGACCAGTCGTGCAGCCGGTGCGCAGCGGGGTCGAGGCCCACGAGCGACAGGCTCCAGTAGCGCGCGAGCTCCTGCGCCACGCGCACCAGGAACACGGGCGCCTTCCAGCCTTGCAGCGCCTGGGCAATCTCGACGGGGCTCACGCGCTGCATCGGGTCGCGCTGGCCGCGCACGCCGCCGATCACGAAGCAGGGCGTGCCGTCGATGCGGAAACGGCTGAACGCGAGAACAGCCACGTCGAGCGGCTGCGGCTTGTGCTGCAGTTCGGGCGACCGGCGCAGCCGCAGGGCGAGCAGCATGTCGCCCTCGGGGCTGTGCACGGGCGCCTGCGTGAGCACGAGCCGCATCCACTCGTAGCTGCGGGGCGGCGTGAGTTCGGCGATGACCAGGGGCTCGCCCGACGCGATCTGCGCGAACGCGGCGGGATGGAAGGCGCCCTCGAGCCAGTCCATGTGGTCGACGAGCTGGCCCGCGCGCTCCGAAAATGTCGTATTGCGATTCACGTACGGGCGGATTGCGCGCAGGTATTCGCCGGGCACGTCGCGCACGATCTCGCGCGAATGCAGCTCGGCGACCACGGCCATCCAGCGCCGCAGCGCCTTCGCGTTGCCCAGCGTCGCGCGCAGCGCGCGCCATGCCAGGCGAAGCCGCGACATGCCGCCACGCACATCGGGCGCCATGGCCCAGCGCACGCCCTCCCACACCCCGGGCACACGTGCGCCGCGCCCGGAGCGGGCCGCGCGCGACGACGGCGATGAGGCGCTAGCGGAAGACAGTGAGCACTCCTGTGTAGCCGTACAGATGATGCCTTGCGATCTCGCCGCCGGCAAAGAAGCCGACGAGCGGCACGTCCCCGAGGGACCGGCGGATCAGTTGCAGCTCCGCATTCGCCGCGCCGAAGTGCGGCCCGCCGCGTCCGGCGCAGCTGACATAGACAGCGCCGCGGATGCGCCGCTCGGGGCTGGGCGCGCCCGGGTCGGGGTCGGCCAGCGCCGCCGCGGCCTGGAGGCTCATCTCCTGCGGTTCGAGCTCTTCACGGATCTCCGCGCAGATGCGCACGAGGTCGGCGCGTGCAGCTTGCGCGTTGCGCCGGCAGAACGCCATGCGCATTCCTTCCGTCACACGCTCAGCCACCGCGACCGCGCGCCGCGAGGGATCGAGGCCGATGATGTGGCGCACCAGCACGTCGGGTCCGAAGTCGCCGCTGCGGCCGATCGCGTCGGCGCCCTCCGGCGTGAGCCCGACGAGCGTCGCACGCAGCGCCGCCATCGCGGCCTCGGGCTCGTCCAGCGAGATGCCGGTGTCGGCCAGCAGGCGGTCGAGCGCCGGTTCACCATCGAGTTCGGTGATGACGTTCGAATGGGCGGCCGTGATCAAGCGTTGCTTCGCGATCGGCTGGCAGCCTTGCGTCACGCGCGAGACCAGCGCGACCTGCTCGCCGAATGCGACGCCCGAGAGGCCGCCGGAAAACACACCGCCAGCCGCGCCGTGGCCGCGCATGTTGCCGTTGCCGCTGACCGCGAACTGCACCGCGCGCGAGCGGCTCGATGCGAGGCCGCCGAACAGGTAGCCGGTCGCGGTGCGGCCGGCCATCTCGGCGATCAGGTCAGCGACGTCGGGCGTGTGCGCATCGGCGTGCACGAGCGCGGTGAACGGCTCGAAGCCCATCCCGTCGCCGATGCCCAACGGCGCGACGCCGGAGAACACGCGGTACTGGTCCGGCGGCAGCTCGCACAGCATCAACGCGAGCGCCGGCTCGTCGATGTATTCGGCGCCGGATGCCGCGATGCCCACACCGACGGTGCCGGCCCAGTCGGTGACTTCGCGCAGCTCGGCGCCGAAGTGGTCGAGGATTTCCTGCGCCTCGTCGACGTAGTGATCGGTGATGTACAGCAGCGCGAGCGTCGGCGCCGACGCGTACCCGGGCAGCGCCATTTGTGCGCGCACTTGCGCCAGCACGAGGCCGGCGGCCATTTGCCATTGGGGATGCGTCGCATGGCCGAACGGGAACAACTTCACTTCAGCGTGCCTTCACCGCGTCTTCTTCGCTGCCCGTTTCGCGGCGGCCTTGCGCGCCTTGCCTTTCGCGGCCTTGACCGCTTCTTTCGCGACGCCACTGGCCATGTGCTTCGCAGTGTGCACCGCAGTCTGCGTTGCGGCGTCCTTCATCGCATTGGTCGCGATTTGCTGGAACTGTTCGGTGAGCGCACCCCACCACTGCAGCGGATCCACGACGGCGTTCGACGCCGCCTTGGCACCCGCTGTCTTCGCGGTCGATCTGGTGCGCGCGGCTTTCGCCTTGTCGGCCGCGCCTGTCGCCGTGCTGGAAACGGCTTGCGCCGCTCCGGCCGCCGTCTCGCCGACCTTCTGCATCGCGCCGAGCGCGGTGTCCGCGGCCTTGAGCTTGAACGCGTTCGCGACATCGCCCATGTTGAAGTTCATGCCCTTCAGCGTGGCGAGCGTCATCTTCTGCACCTCGAGCGCCTGGATGGTCGCGGCGAGCGCTTTCGAATTCTGGTCGAGCCAGAAATGCACCGCTTTCAACTCGCCGATGCGCTTTTCGAGCTCCTCGACATTGAGCGTGGGCGCGATCCAGTTGGAAAGGTTCGGCATCTGGGGCAGCGTCTGCGACGCGCCCTTGGCAATGCTTTGCAGGAAGTCGAAGCCCGGGACGAACTTGCCGAACCCGAAGCTGCTGTTGTCCGTCATGCGGCCCTCCGGCGAAGTGACTTCGGCCACAGCTTAACGCAAGGCCCCGCGCGCGCGAAGCCTTGCGCGAAAATCAATGCTTCGCGTCGCCGTGCGCCATGCCCGACATCCCTTCCATGCCAGCCATGCCCGGCATCGCCGCCGGGGAAGCGGGCGCGGCGAGAGCGACCGGCGCGCGCACGTCGAGCCGCGTCTCGACGCCCTTGGCATTGCGGAACACCAGGGTGATCGGCACGCTTGCGCCCGCCTGCAGCGGCTGCTTCAGGTCCTGCAGCATCACGTGGTAGCTGCCGGGATTGAGTTCGAACGCGCGGCCCACCGGCAGGTCGACGGGACCGGCGGGGCGCATGTGCATCACGTTGCCTTCCATTTTCATTTCATGCACCTGCGCGACGCCCGCCACGGGCGAGCTCACGCCGACGAGCTGCGTCGGCTCCTTTGCTGTGATGCGCATGAACGCGCCGGTGGCCTGTTGCCCCGGCACGGTGGCGCGCACCCACGCCTGCTCGATCGACGGGCGCTCGCGCCACGCTGCGGCTTCCGCGGATGTCATTACTTTCAGCAGCGCCGCCGGACTCTTCAGGCCTTCGGTCGACGTGCCGTGCGTCGGCACCTGCGACCAGTCGACGCTCGTTCCCTGGCAGCGTTGCAGCACCTTCACCCACTGCGGCCCGCTCGCGCCCGCGACGCGCAGTTCGAGCGGGAAATCGCCCGACTGTTTCGCATCGAGCGCGCCGCCGCGCGGCGCCGTCCAGATCACTTCATCGGGCGTGAGCACGACACGCCAGCCCGTGTTGGCCGTCGCACGCAATGCAGTGACGCCGTGCGGCAATTTCATGTCGATCGAAGTCGTGGGCGCGGCATCGCAGCCGTGGCTCACGCGGACGACGCCTTTCCAGGCCGCGCCGCTTTCGGCGACCGCCGGCTCGAGTTGCACGTGCGCGCCGGCGGCGCCGGCGCACAGGAAGGAAGAAAGAAAGATTGCAGTGGTCTTGTTCATGGCCAGATCCCGTTCAGGTTCCCCGCAGCGGCGGAACCCATGAAGACGAACCTCGCGCAACACGCGCGAGGCGCTGTTTCAAGCGAGACCGGCGGCCGGCGGCCCGCGCGCGGGCAAAGGCGCGGCCGTGAGCGCCGCAATCCGCGCGGCGGGAACCGCCTGCACCGCATGCGCTTGCGGCGCTGCGAACGCAACGTCGACGACGGCAGCGGGAGGCGGTGCGCCGACGCCCGCACACAGCGGGCAATCGAGGGTGTGGCGGATCGGCTTCGAGCCGCCCGCATCGCCGTGCACCAGCAGCTTGAGCGATCCCGACCCGCTGCAAACGACTTCGATGTCGACGGGCTTGACCAGCGGTGAGGCGATCGCGGCGCCGATCGACAACGCGAACCACGCCAGCACGAGGCGGGCGATGCGGCGGGCGTTGCGCAGGGCTTGCATCGCGCGATTATCGCGGGTCGCTAGAACTTCGGCGGGCGGCGCTCGCGCAGCGAGGCGATGCCTTCCTTGACATCGGGCCCCGCAAATCCCATGAACTCGAGCGCGAGCGATGTGTCGAAATTCGGGCCCGCCTGGCGCAGCCAGTTGTTCAGCGAATACTTGGTCCAGCGGATCGCGCTTTGCGCACCCGCGGCGAGACGGTCGGCGATCTCGTACGCCTTCGGCAACAACTGGTCGTCCGGGACCGACAGCGACACCAGCCCGATGCGCTCGGCCTCCTCGCCGGTCACCGGGTCGCACAGCAGCAGGTAGTACTTGGCCTTCGCCAGCCCGCACAGCAGCGGCCACACGATGGCCGCGTGATCGCCCGCCGCGACGCCCAGCCGCGTGTGGCCGTCGACGATCTTCGCGCTCTTCGCGGCAATCGAAATGTCGGCGAGCAGGCCCGCGACCAGCCCCGCGCCGACGGCCGGCCCGTGCAACGCGCTGACGATCGGCTTGTCGCAGTTGATCACGTTGTAAACGAGGTCGCGCGCTTCCTTCCACACGCGCGCACGCACTTCGAAATCGCGCGCCATGTCGGCGACGAGCTCGAGGTCGCCGCCGCCCGAAAAGCCCATGCCTTCGCCGCGCAGCACGGCGCAGTTGACGCTGTCGTCCGCGCTGACGTCGCGCCAGATCTCGGCCAGCTCGCGATGGCCGTCGTGCCCGGCCGTGGGCAACTTGCCGTTCTTCGCGCGCATCTGGATGTCGAGCACGGCGCCGCGGCGCGTCACCGCCAGGGTCTGGTAACGTGAGTAGTCCATGCACGCAGCTTAAGCCGATCCGGGCGAAAATTCCGAGGGACGCGTCGGCCTGGTCCTACGCCGCGAGGCGTTCGGGCGCTGTGGCGTGCGACTCACCCATCTGATACGTTCAGGCACGATGAAACTGGTCGAGATCCTGTACCCGTCCTGCGCGCTCTTCCTCGATTTCGACGGGACGCTGGTCGACATCGCACCCCAGCCGGAAGCGGTGGTGGTGCCGTCGCCCCTGGTCGACCTGCTGGGGCGGCTGCACAGCTACCTCGGCGGGGCGCTGGCCCTCATCTCGGGGCGGCCGATCGCGCAGATCGACGAGTTCCTGCAACCGCTTGTCATTCCCGCGGCCGGCGTGCACGGCGCCGAGCGGCGTTCCGTCAACGGCGAGATCGTGCTGTCCGCCACGCATCCGCTGGACGCCGTCGAGCATGCGGCGCAGGCGCTGCTCGCGCGGCATCCGGCGTTGCGCGTCGAAACCAAGCGCGGCTCCATCGCGCTGCATTACCGCCAGGCGCCCGAGCTCGAGGACGAATGCGTCGCCGCGATGCGCGCCGCTGTCGAGCAATCGCCGGGCCTCACGCTGCTGCGCGGCAAGATGGTCGTCGAGGCCAAGCCGGGCGGC
>DATBPW010000032.1:0-1685 GCA_036561125.1 Ramlibacter sp.
CCTTGCGCCGCGCGCACTTGCGAGCCCAGCCGGTTCAAAGCGTTTCACACGCGGGAGCGCCATTGACGGAAATCAATTGCAATCCGCGGACGGCCACGGCATAGTGGTTCGACCCTTTCGGAAACCAAGTTCGCACTGGCCGCCCATCTCCACGGGCGGCGGCACGAAGGCAAGTGAAGTCAGTCCCGCAGCACAGGAGGCTCATCCATGAACTTGACGATCAGCGGTCACCATCTCGAAGTCACCCCCGCGCTCCGCAATTACGTGACCACCAAGCTTGATCGAATCACGAGGCACTTTGACCAGGTCGTCGACGTCAGGGTGCTGCTGACAGTGGAGAAGCTGAAGGAGAAGGAACGACGACAGCGCGCCGAATGCAAGATCCACGTGAAGGGCAACGACATGTTCGCCGAGAGCTCGCACGAGGACTTGTATGCCGCGCTCGACGTGCTCGTCGACAAGCTCGATCGCCAGGTCGTGCGGCACAAGGCGCGGGTGCAGGACCATCACTGCGAATTCAAGCGCGAGATGTAGAACTGCCAACGAGGCCCCGTGCGGGGCCTCGGCTTTCGCGGCTGCGGGCCGTTTCTGTTGCGGTGCATAATCTTTCATCGCAATCATGAATCGCCTTGCGTCCATCCTGCCCGCCGCCCAGGTCCTGGTCGGCGTCGACGCCACCAGCAAGAAGCGCGCGTTCGAGGAGGCCGGGCTCCTCTTCGAGAACCTGCACGGCCTGTCGCGCGCGCTGATCACCGACAGCCTGTTCGCGCGCGAGCGCCTGGGCTCCACCGGCCTGGGCCACGGCGTGGCCATCCCGCACGGCCGCATCAAGGGACTGAAGTCGCCGATGGCGGCGGTGTTCCAGCTGGGCCAGCCGATCGGCTTCGACGCGCCGGACGAACAGCCGGTTGCGTTGCTGATCTTCCTGCTCGTGCCCGAAGCGGCGACGCAGAAGCACCTGGAGATCCTCTCGGAGATCGCGGAACTGCTGTCGGATGCGCCGCTGCGCGAGAAGCTCAAGGGCTGCAGCGACGGTCCCGAGCTGCATCGCCTCATTTCCACATGGCAGTCCGCGCAGCCCGCCTGACGTGAAGCCCACCGTCGTCAGCGCAGACGTCCTGTTCGAGGACCACCGCGCGCAGCTGAAGTGGGAATGGGTCGCGGGCCTCGGCGCTTCCGAGCGGCGCTTCGATGAAGTGGCCGTTCGCGCGGCGCGCTCGGGCGCGGACCTCGTCGGCTACCTCAATTACATCCACCCGTATCGCGTGCAGATCCTCGGCGAGCGCGAGGTGGCCTACCTCACCAACGCGACGGGCGAGGACTGCGCGCGCCGCATCGCGCGCATCGTCACGCTCGAGCCGCCGGTGCTCGTGCTCACGGACGGCCGGGCGGCGCCCGAGGCGCTGCTGCAGATGTGCGAGCGCGCGCAGATCCCGATGTTCGCGACGCACGAGCCGTCGGCGTTCGTGATCGACGTGCTGCGCGCGTACCTGTCGAAGCATTTCGCCGAACGCACGTCGATGCACGGCGTGTTCATGGACATCCTGGGCCTGGGCGTGATGATCACCGGCGAGTCGGGCCTGGGCAAGAGCGAGCTCGGGCTGGAGCTGATCACGCGCGGCAACGGGCTGGTCGCCGACGACGCGGTGGACCTGTACCGCGTCAACCAGACGACGATCGAAGGA
>DATBPW010000033.1:0-2518 GCA_036561125.1 Ramlibacter sp.
CCCACCGTGCGCCACCGCGATCTCCTTCGCGATGTACAGGCCCAGGCCGAGGCCTGACGAGCCGGCGTGCCTCTGCGCGGGCGTCGTGGGTGCCTGGCGCAGGGGCGTGAAGAGGTTCTCGCGTCCTTCGGCCGGAATGGCGGGGCCGAAATTGCTGATCCGCACGCGCACGGCCTGGGTGTCGCCATCGAGCAGGATCGTCACCGGCGCCCCCGTCGTGCCGTGCTGGACCGCGTTGGCAACGAGGTTCGCCAGCATTTGCGCGATGCGCGGCGCATCCCATTTGCCGGCCAGGTCTCCTTCCGCGGTGAGTTCGATGTTGCTGTCGGGATGCAAGGCCGAAACCTCCGCCACGATCTGCTGAGTCACCCCCTTCAGGTCAGCCGGCTCGGGGGCGATCGGCAAGGAGACGCCGAAAGCCGTCTGCGTGAAATCGAGGATGTCCTTCACCATCCACGTCATGCGGTCGGCGGCCGTGAGGATGCGCGCGACCGCCTTCGTCTGGGCTCCGCTGAGCGTCTCGGTGCGCAGGAGGTACTGCGCGCTCATGTGCACGACACCCAGCGGAGTCCTCAAGTCATGCCCCAGCACCCCCAGCAGCAGCACGCGCGAATCGTTGAGTTTCTTCGTGTACAGCGACGTCGATTCGGAAAGCGCCTGGTCCATGCTTTCGCCGAAGCGCGTGAGCTCGTCGACCTCTTCGCGGCCGGGCGCCTGGAGTTGCTGCGTCCACCGCCGGATCACGGAGGCACGCAGCGCACGGAACTCGGACACGAGATGGTCGAACGTGAAGCCCTGCGCGAAGCGCTGCGCGGCATGGTCATGGGCGATCCGCGTGATGTCCGGTGCATTCCCGGGGCGCTGGCCCTGTGACTTCTCGTGCTTGGCCGTCGCGCCTTGCGTCTGGCCCAAATCCGCTGCAATGGCGAGCAGCAGCACTCGCGCGTGATCGGCAAGATCTTCGTGCGTGAAGGCGTGCGCCGTGGGCACGCGCTCGCGCGCGAATTCAACCCACTCCTGGACGATGGGTCGAACCTGCTGCTCTACGAATTCGCCGATCTTCATCGCTGGCCTTTCATGCACGCGGCCGCGCCGGCCTCGGCGAGGGGTTCGCAACCCGGGCCATTCTGCTCTTCATGACCGGATCGCGGCGTTCGCTTCGTGTCCCGCCGGCGATGGAAGCACTTCGTCCTACGGGTTTCCTGCTCGGCTGCGCACAGCAATCCACGCCGGGGACCGATCAGCAGTGCCAGCGACGTTCAATAGATTTGCAGCACAAGGCACCCGCCGGGTGCGGATCCAACAAGGGAGTCGACATGCTGCACTACGCCATCATTTTTCTCGTCATCGCATTGATTGCCGCGCTGTTCGGTTTCGGCGGCATCGCCGCCGGAGCGGTGGGCATCGCCAAGATCCTGTTCTTCGTGTTCATCATCATGGCCATCGTCGCGTTCCTGTTCGGCCGCGGCGGCCGGCGCTGGTAACGCGCAAGTTCACCCGTGCGTGAAGGGCCGCTTGTGCGGCGGCTCGGCGAAGGACACACTTCGCCGAGCCTTCACGCATTCCCGAGGTGCCGATGCCAGCCGCCGTCCAAACCGGATTCGATTTCACCGAGCTCGTCCGCCTGCGCCGCGACATCCACGCGCATCCCGAGCTCAAGTACGAAGAACATCGCACGGCGGACAAGGTCGTTGCGTACTTGAACGCGCTGGGCGTGCCGCTCGTGCGCGGCCTGGGCGGGACCGGCGTCGTGGCGACCATCGAGGGGCGGCGCGGCGGCCGCGCGATCGGGCTGCGTGCCGACATGGACGCGTTGCCCGTGCAGGAGGTCAACAAGTTCGGCCACGTGAGCACGAACCCGGGCCGCATGCACGCATGCGGCCATGACGGCCACACCACGATGCTGCTCGGCGCGGCCGCGTTGCTCGCGAGCAAGCGTGATTTCGACGGCACTGTGCACCTGATCTTCCAGCCCGCGGAGGAAGGCGGCGCGGGCGCGCGCGCCATGATGGAAGACGGCTTGTTCAAGCGCTTTCCGTGCGAGGCCGTCTTCGCGCTGCACAACTGGCCCGCGCTGCCCTCCGGCAAGATGGCCGTGCGCGTCGGGCCGATCATGGCGTCCGCGAATCGATTCGAAGTGCGCGTGAAGGGCAAGGGGGGCCACGCCGCGCAACCGCACACGACGATCGACCCCATTCCCGTCGCCTGCGCCATCGTCGGCCACCTGCAGACGCTCGTGTCGCGCGGCACCGATCCTCTCGACAGCGCCGTGCTCACCGTGGGCAAGGTCGAAGCCGGGACGGTGGAGAACATCATCCCCGACGAGGCCGCGATCTTCGGCACCTGCCGCACGCTGTCGGCCGACACATTGCAGCGCCTGGTCGACGGCATCGAGCGCATCGCCAAGCACGTGGCCGCCGCGCATGGCGCCACGGCGCAAGTGACGATCAAGCCCGGCTATCCGTGCACGACCAACCATCCGCGCGAGGCGCAGTTCATGGGCGAGGTGATGGGCGAG
>DATBPW010000034.1:0-7518 GCA_036561125.1 Ramlibacter sp.
GTCGCCGGGAACAGCGCGCCGAACTCGCTGATCACCGGCGCCTGCGTGATGATCGACTTGCCCAGGTCGCCGTGCAGCACGCGGCCGATGTAGATGCCGTACTGCACCAGCACCGGCTTGTCGAAGCCGTATTCGTGCACGAGCTGCGCATGGCGCGCTTCGTCGATGCCGCGCTCGCCCGCCATCGTCTCGATCGGGTCGCCGGGCACGAGCCGCACCAGGAAGAACGCCAGCAGCGTCATCCCGATGAAGGTCGGGATGACGAGGGTCAGGCGGGTGAGCAGGAAGCGCAGCATCGGGGCCGCGAGTTTAAGCGACGGCTACTTGCCGTCGCGCAGCTCGCGCCGCAGGATCTTGCCCACCGGCGTCTTGGGCAGGTCGGTGCGGAACTCGATCACCTTGGGCTGCTTGTAGCCCGTGAGGTTCGCGCGGCAGAACTCGCGCACTTGCTGTTCCGTCAGCGCCGGGTCCTTCCTCACGATCACCAGTTTCACGGCCTCGCCGGTCTTCTCGTCCGGCACGCCGACCACCGCGCATTCGAGCACGCCGGGCAGCGTGGCGACCACGTCCTCGACTTCGTTCGGGTACACGTTGAAGCCCGAGACCAGCACCATGTCCTTCTTGCGGTCGACGATCTTGAAGTAACCGCGCTCGTCCATCACGCCGATGTCGCCGGTCTTGAACCAGCCGTCGGCCGTCATGACCTTCGCGGTTTCGTCGGGCCGCTGCCAGTAGCCGGCCATCACCTGCGGGCCCTTGATCGCGATCTCGCCGCGCTCGCCCACCGCCACGTCCTGGCCGTCGTCGTCCAGGCACTTCATCGCCGTCGAGGGCAGCGGCACGCCGATGGTGCCGGTGTACTCGGCGCTCGTCACCGGGTTGCAGCTGGCCGACGGCGACGTCTCCGACAGGCCGTAGCCCTCGCAGATCGGGCAGCCGGTCTTCTCGAGCCACTTCTTCGCGACGGCGCCTTGCACCGCCATGCCGCCGCCGACCGAGATCTTCAGGTGGCTCCAGTCGACCTTGCCGAAGTCCGGATGGTTCGCCAGCCCGTTGAACAGCGTGTTCACGGCGGGGAAGCTGTGGAACTCGTGCTTCGCGAGTTCGTTCAGCACCGCCGGCAGGTCGCGCGGGTTGGGAATGAGGATCAGCTTCCCGCCGGTGCGCATCGACAGCATCATGCAGACCGTGAACGCGAAGATGTGGTACAGCGGCAGCGCGCACACCGTCGTGACCTGCTCGCCCGCGGGCACCTTGCCCACCACCGGCTCGTTCCACGCCTGTGACTGCAGCACGTTGGCGATGATGTTCCTGTGCAGCAGCACGGCGCCCTTGGACACGCCTGTCGTCCCGCCCGTGTACTGCAGCACCGCGACGTCGTCGCCGGCGATCTCGGGCTTGCGGAAAGCCGAGCGCCGGCCCTGCGCGATCGCGTCGTTGAAGCGCACCGCCGCCGGCAGGTTGAACTTCGGCACGAGCTTCTTCTTGTGCCGCACGACGTAATTGACGATCGCGCCCTTGAGCTTGCCGAGCATGTCGCCCATGGACGCGAGCACCACGTGCTGCACCGGCGTGGCGGCGATGCACTGGTCCAGCGTGCTCGCGAAGTTCTCGATGATCACGATCGCCTTCGCGCCGGAGTCCTTGAGCTGGTGTTCCAGCTCGCGCGGCGTGTACAGCGGGTTCACGTTCACAACGACGTAACCCGCGCGCAGGATCGCCGCCACGGCCACGGGGTATTGCGGCACGTTGGGCATCATGATCGCGATGCGCTCGCCCTTCTCCAGGCCGAGCCCTTGCAGGTACGCGGCAAACGCACCGGACAGCGAATCGGTGTCGCCGAACGTCACGCCCGTGCCCATGAACGAGTACGCGGTGCGCTGCGCGAAATTGCCGAAACTCTCCTCGAGCAGCTGCACCAGCGACGCGTACTGCGAGCCGTCGATGTCCGCCGGCACGCCGGCGGGATAGGCCTTCAGCCACGGGCGTTCGCTCATGTCGCTCATTGGTGTCTCTCCGGTCTCCGCAGCGCCGATTGTGCCCCTGCACGACGCTCCGGGTTTCCCCTGAAACCCCTATACTCCGCCCGCCGCAGCTGTCGTTCATCGGCGCATTTCGCAGTTCGTCGCAATGCGCTCGCCGCGATGCGGCGCGCTGGCTAGAGTCGCGCCGCAAGAACGCGACCGCCCGCCACCCCAACGGAAGAAGACGAAGCCATGAAACCGCTGCGCGTGATCGCGCTCCTGGCCCTCCTTTGCGCTTGCGCGATCGCGTCGGCGCAAGGCCCGCTGCCCGAGGCAGCGCCCATGACCGCCGTGAAACTCGCGCCGGGCGAGACCGTCCGCATGGACGGCACGCTGCGCGACGCGGTGTGGCGGCGCGCGCCGGTCCACAAGGAGTTCGTGCAGCGCGAGCCGGACTACGGCCAGCCCACGCCGTACGAGACGTGGGTGCAGGTCGCGTTCGACGACAAGTACCTCTATGTCGGCGTGACCGCGTTCGACCCGCATCCGGAACAGATCCGCGACGAGCCCGTCCGCCACGACCTGCTGCTGCGCACGCAGGACCACGTGGTGATCTACATCGACCCGCTCGGCAAGAAGCAGTCGGCGCAGTTCTTCCGCATCGGCGCATCGGGCAGCACCGCCGACGGCATGCAGACGGCCGCCGACGACAGCGAGGACTTCGCGCCCGATTTCGACTTCGACGCGGCGGCCAAGCGCAACGAGCACGGCTACACCGCGCTGCTGCGAGTGCCGTTCGCGTCGCTGCGCTACACGCGCGAGATGATGGAGGCGGGCGCCAACCACACGTGGCGCATCATGGTCGCGCGCCGCGTGCCGCGCGAGCAGTTCTACTGGCTGCCGTCGGCGGCGATCCCGCTCGATTCGCCCAACGTGCTGGTGAACATGAACGAGCTGCGCGGCGTGCGGCTGCCGGAGCATTCCAACTTCCTGACCATCCGCCCGAGCTTCACGCTGCGCCACACGCGTTCGCAGGACGTACCCGACCCGGTCGTCAAGGAGAACAAGCTGCAGCCGTCGCTCGACGTCAAGTGGCGCCCGACGGCCGACCTGGTCGTCGACGGCACGTGGAAGCCCGACTTCTCGCAGGTCGACCTCGACGTGCCGCAGCTGGTCGGCAACACGACGTACGCGATCTACTTCCCCGAGAAGCGCCCGTTCTTCTTCGAGGCGACGGACGTGATGCGCACGCCGGTCGACAGCTCGCTGTACACGCGCACGTTCACGCAGCCGAACTGGGGGCTGCGCGCCACGTGGCGCGGCCAGACCAATGCCGGCACCGCCATCGCCGTGGACGACAAGGGGGGCGGGCTCGTGCTGTTGCCGGGGCCGTACGCGACGAACACCGCGACGCAGCCGGCGTCGAAGACCATCGCCGCGCGCGAACTTGCCGACGTCGGCGGCATGCAGGTGGGCGGCCTGGTCGCCGCGCGCAAATACGACAACGACGTCGGCGAGAACATCGTGGCCGGCCCGGATGCGAGCTGGCAGATGACCGATTCGCTGCGTGTGCGCACCCAGTGGCTGCATTCGACCACGACGGCGCAGGGCGACCCCGTCACCGGCGTGCTGTTCAAGGGGCCGGCCACGAGCGGCGACCGCCTCTACCTGCGCGCGGTGAACCAGACCGAGTTCCACCAGGAGGAGCTCACGCTCAACGACATCAGCGCGAACTTCCGCAACGACACGGGCTTCGTCAACCAGAACGGCGTGCGCGCGGTCGATTCGCGCCTGGGTTATGCGAAGCGGCACTGGGGCCCGTTCAACGAGATCTGGTTCAACCTGTACGGCAGCTATTACCGCGACCGGCAGACGGGCGAGACGGTGAAGACCGATCTCTATCCGGCCGTGTGGTTCAGCGGCCGCAGCAACACGCAGGCGTCGGCCGAACTGCACGGCCTGCTGCCGGAGACCGTGCGCTCCGCGTCCGGCGCGCCGCTGCTGCACGAGAAGTACCTGTACTTCACCTACTCGACGACGCCGGTGAGCTGGATCCCGCTGATCGACTCCAACCTCGCGATCGGGCGGCTGGGCGACATGCTTGCCAACGAGGTGCGTCCCGGCGCGCGGCTGAACCTGATGGTGCGCACGCGGCCGATCAAGCAGTTCGAGATCGAGCCGCACATCTCGTACGCGAACCTGTACCGCGACGGGCGCCAGACGTACCGCGAAACGGAAGTGCAGATCAACGCGATCTGGTTCTTCGACACGCGGCGCAGCCTGCGCCTGATCGTGCAGCGGCAGTTGCTCGACCGGCTGCCCGAGGCCGGCGTCGCAGAAGAACACGACCGCGGCAAGGTCGCGTCGCTCACCTACACGTGGCGCCAGTCGATGGGCACCGTGCTGTACGTCGGCGCGAGCGTGAGCAAGGGCAGCTTCCCGCTGCCGCAGCTGTCGCGCGGCACCGAGGCGTTCGTGAAGCTGCAGTTCGACTACGACGAGATGAAGCGCGGGTTCATGTAGGAACCATCAATACAACAGCCGGACGCAGAAGGCGCGGAAACTTCGCAGAACTCGCAGAAAAGACAAGATCGAGTCTTTTGCGTCTTCTGCGGAACTTCTGCGAGTTCTGCGTCCGGTTGTTGACTTGAAGCTCAAGCCTTCAACGCCGCCAGCACCTCGTCGAGCATCTTCTTCGCGTCGCCGAACAGCATCCGGTTGTTCTCCTTGTAGAACAGCGGGTTGTCGACGCCGGCGTAGCCCGAGGCCATGCTGCGTTTCATCACGACGGACGTGTGGGCCTTCCACACTTCGAGCACCGGCATGCCGGCGATCGGACTGGTCGGGTCGTCCTGCGCCGCGGGGTTCACGATGTCGTTGGCGCCGATCACCATCGCGACGTCCGTCTCGGGGAAGTCCTCGTTGATCTCGTCCATCTCGAGCACGATGTCGTAAGGCACCTTGGCTTCGGCCAGCAGCACGTTCATGTGCCCGGGCATGCGGCCCGCGACCGGGTGGATGCCGAAGCGCACGTTCACGCCCTTTTCGCGCAGCAGCTTCGTGATCTCGAAGACCGTGTGCTGCGCCTGCGCCACCGCCATGCCGTAGCCGGGCACGATGATGACGCTCTTCGCGTCGCGCAGCAGTTCCGCGGTTTCCACTGCGCTGATCGGCGTGACCTCGCCCGCGGGCTGCGCACCGCCGGCCGCAGCGGGTGCGCCGCCGCCGGTGCCGAAGCCGCCCGCGATCACGCTGACGAAGTTGCGGTTCATCGCGCGGCACATGATGTACGACAGGATCGCGCCCGACGAGCCGACCAATGCCCCGACGACGATCAGCAGGTCGTTGCTCAGCATGAAGCCCGTCGCGGCCGCGGCCCACCCCGAATACGAGTTGAGCATCGACACCACCACCGGCATGTCCGCGCCGCCGATGGCCATCACCATGTGCACGCCGAACAGCAGCGCGACGACCGTCATCACGATGAGCGGCGTCATGCCGGCTTCGATGCTCTCCGCATGCAGGAACGCGCGGCCGAACGCGATCACGATGAGCAGCCCGAGCAGGTTGATCCAGTGCCGCCCCGGCAGCAGCATCGGCTTGCCGCCGATCTTGCCCGACAGCTTGCCGAACGCGATCACCGAACCGGAGAACGTGACGGCGCCGATCAGGATGCCGATGTAGATCTCCATCTCGTGGATCGACTTCTCGGCGCCGGTGAACGCGATCGACGTGTCGACGTAGCTCGCGAAGCCGACCAGGCAGGCGGCGAGCCCCACGAGGCTGTGCATCAGCGCGACGAGCTCGGGCATCTGCGTCATCTGCACCTTCTTCGCGGCGATGAGCCCGATGCTGCCGCCGATGACGAGTGCGAGCACGATCCAGCCATAGCCGGACGGCGTGACGCGCGGGCCGAACACGGTGGCCAGCACGGCGATCGCCATGCCGATCATGCCGAACACGTTGCCGCGGCGCGCGGTCTCCGGGTTCGACAGGCCGCCGAGGCTGAGGATGAAGAGGATCGTCGAGCCGATGTAGGCGACGGTGGCGAGGCTGGCTGTCATGTCCGGGCCCTCACTTGCGGAACATGGCCAGCATGCGCCGCGTCACCGCGAAGCCGCCGAACATGTTGACGGCCGTGAGCGCGAGCGCGAACACGGCCAGGCCGAGGATCAATTGCGTGGGCCGGTCCGCGCCGGCACCTCCTGCCGAATTCATGAGCGGCGGCGCAACCTGGATCAGCGCGCCGATGGCGATGATCGACGAGATCGCATTCGTCACGCTCATGAGCGGCGTGTGCAGCGCCGGCGTCACGTTCCAGATCACCATGTAGCCGATGAAGCAGGCCAGCACGAACACCGTGAAGTGCGCGAGGAAGCTCGCCGGCGCATACAGGCCGACGAACAGGAACGCCAGTGCGCCGACGAGGAAGATCGTCGCGAGCGAGCGCACCGGCATCGGCTCGCTGGCGCCGTGGCCATGCCCTTTCGGCGCAGCCACCGGCGCTGCGGCGGGTTTGGCCTGCGGCGCGGCCGGCAACTTCGGCGGCGGGGGCGGCCACGTGATCGCGCCGTCCTTGATCACCGTGAGGCCGCGGATCGCGTCGTCGTCCATGTTGACGTCGATCACGCCGTCCTTGGCCTTGCACAGCTCCTCGGCCAGGCGCAGCAGGTTGTTCGAATACAGCGTCGACGACTGCTTGGCCAGGCGGCTCGCGAGATCGGTGTAGCCGACGATCGTCACGCCGTGCTTGACGACGGCTTGCCCGGGCTCGGTGAGTTCGCAGTTGCCGCCCTGTTCGGCCGCCATGTCGACGATCACGCTGCCGGGCTTCATCGACCTCACCATCTCGGCGGTGATGAGCTTGGGCGCCGGCTTGCCGGGAATGAGCGCGGTCGTGATGATGATGTCGGCGTCCTTCGCTTCGCGCGCGTACATGTCGCGCTGCGCCTGCTGGAAGCCTGCGCTCATCACCTTGGCATAGCCGCCGCCGCCCGAGCCTTCTTCCTCGTAGTCGACCTTGACGAATTCGCCGCCGAGCGACTTGACCTGGTCGGCCACTTCGGCGCGCGTGTCGTTGGCGCGCACGATGGCGCCGAGATTCGCGGCCGTGCCGATCGCGGCAAGGCCCGCGACACCCGCCCCGGCGATGAACACGCGCGCGGGCGGCACCTTGCCCGCGGCCGTGACCTGCCCGTTGAAGAAGCGGCCGAACGCGTTGGCCGCTTCGATCACCGCGCGATAGCCGGTGATGCCGGCCATCGACGTGAGCGCGTCCATCTTCTGCGCGCGCGACAGCTGGCGCGGCAGCGAATCGATCGCGAGCACGGTCGCCTTCTTCGCGGCGAGTTGCTGCATCAGCTCGGGGTTCTGCGCCGGCCAGACGAAGCCGACGAGCGTGCCGCCCTCGCGCATCAGGCCGACTTCCTGCGCCGTCGGCGGGCGCACCTTGAAGACGATGTCGGATTGCGCCCAGAGTTCGGCCGCGGTGGGCACGACCTGCGCACCGGCGGCGACGTAGGTGTCGTCCGCGAAGTTCGACGCATCGCCCGCG
>DATBPW010000035.1:0-3054 GCA_036561125.1 Ramlibacter sp.
GTCGGACAAGGCAGCATTGACGGCGCTCGTCGAGAGCGCGGGACTCCGGCCCGTCGACATCGACGACGTCGAGAGTTTGTGGCGCTATCCGGATTTGCCGACCGCGCTGCGCGCCCTGGGATCGTCCGGCGTCGCCGCGAAGGCCGCCGCGCTCACGAGCCCGCGCGAAGTGGATGCGGCGCACGAGAAGGCGCTCGCGCCGTACAGGCGAGCCGACGGGAGCTACGAAGTGCGCGCGGTGTTCCGCTGGCTGCTGGCGCAGCCGTAGCTGCCTGCGCCTAGCGCAGCTTCTCCTGCGCCTTCTGCGCCCAAACCTCCAGTGCATCGAGCAAGTCGCTCTGGCTGAACGAGCAGCTGTCGTCATCGAACAGCGCGCTCGACTCCATGCGGTCCGCGATGTTGAGCAGGACCTCCCCGAATTTCGGCGGCAATGCGGCGGGCAGGATGAGCCCGCGCAAGCGCCGTGCGAATGTGCCCATGTCGAGCTCACCCGCGCGCGCGGCCCGCAAGTCGCGCTGCAGCGTTTCGAACTTCATGGGGGCGCATGGTGCATGAAAAACCGCCCCCTCCCCGGCCGCGCCGCGTAGGGAAAAACCCGGGCGCTTGACAGGCAAGTATTTTCTTGCCTATCATTCAGGCAAGTCATTACTTGCCTATTCAATCCCGTGGCCAAGCCCCTCCCCGACGACGACCCGCTGTTCAAGGCGCTGGCCGACCCCAGCCGGCGCAAGCTGCTGGATGTGCTGCACGCCCACGACGGCCAGACGCTGGGCCAGCTGTGCGAACACCTGGACATGACGCGGCAAGGCGTGACCCAGCACATCGACCTGCTGGAGGCCGCCAACCTGGTCGCCACCGTCAAGCAGGGCCGCGAGAAGCTGCACTTCCTCAACCCCGTTCCGCTGCAGGAGATCTACGAACGCTGGATCTCCAAGTTCGAGAAGCCGCGCCTGAAGGCGCTCCACACCCTGAAACGCAAACTGGAGAAATGAGATGGCCAAGTCAACCCACGTCTATGTGAGCTACATCCGCACCACGCCCGAAAAGCTGTGGCAGGCGCTGACCGACCCGGAATTCACCAAGCAATACTGGTTCGGCATGCGCAGCGAAAGCGAGTTCAAGGCGGGATCGCCGTGGAAGCTCGTGTCGGGCAGCAGCGGCGAAGTGTGGGACGCCGGCGCGATCGTCGAAGCCGACCCGCCGCGCCGCCTGGTGATCCGCTGGCAGCACATGATGAAGCCCGAGATGAAAGCCGAGGGCGACACGCTGTGCACGATGGACATCGAGCGCGGCAAGGACGCGTGCAAGCTCACGATCACGCACACCAGCGAGCGTGAGCACGCGAAGGTGATCGAAGCCGTGTCCGGCGGCTGGCCGCAGGTGATCTCGAATTTGAAGTCGCTGCTGGAGACCGGCGCAGTGACGTTCAGCGACCGGTTCACGGCGTGCGCGAGCTGAGGAGCGGGTGCCATGAAGTTCCTGCGATCGCTGTTCGCCGTCCTCGTGGCGGTGTCGTTCGCCGCCGGCGCCCACGCGCAAGCGGCGGCGGCGCGCGTGAACATCGTGCTGGTGCACGGCGTGCTGGTCGACGGCTCGAGCTGGCGCGGCGTGTACGACCTGCTCACGCGGCGCGGCTATCACGTGAGCGTCGTCCAGCAGCCGCTGACCGGTTTTGACGACGACGTGGCCGCGACGAAGCGCGTGATCGACCAGCAGGATGGGCCCGTGGTGCTCGTCGGGCACAGTTACGGTGGCGCGATCATCACGGTGGCCGGTATGGACCCGAAAGTGAAGGCGCTGGTGTACGTGGCCGGCCTGCAGCCGGATGCCGGCGAAACGAGCGCCGAGGCCGCACCCCCCAAGCCTCCCGCGAACGAGCACCTGGTCGCGAGCAAGGACGGCTTCATCTTCGTCGACCCCGCGCATTTCCGTGAGGACGTGGCCGCCGACCTGCCGCGCGCCCAGGCCGACTTCCTGGCGCACGCGCAGATGCCGGTGAACGGCGAGGCATTCAGCGTGAAGCTGCCCGTCGCCGCCTGGCATGACAAGCCCAGCTATGCGGTCATCGCCACCGAGGACCATGCCCTCGATGTCGAGCGGGCGAAATGGATGGCGCACCGGGCCGGCTCCAAGGTGACCTTCGTGAAGGGAAGCCACGTCGTGTTGATCTCGCAGCCGCGCGCGGTCGCACGCGTGATCGAGCGAGCGGCCCGCGCCATCGACTGAGTCGCGGGAATCGCCCTTTGGTCCGGCACCCCTAATCTTTTCCGGCGAAGCGACTACGATGCTTCGCATGCCCGAAGAGCCACCGAGACGATCGCTTCGCATCGCCGACGTGCGCGGCGCGCTGCGGCTTGCCGTCGACGGTGTCAGAGGCGTCACGCACATCGCGCAGGGGCTGCACGGCAGCATCGCGAACCTCGCACCGCCGCTCGGCTCCGCGCGCGCCACACCGGCGCGCGGCATCGCAGGCTTCGTCTACGGCGCTGTGCGCACGACCAACAGCCTCGTCGGCGGCGCGCTCGATGGCGCACTGGCCGGCGTGCAAGCGCTGCTGCCTTCGGTGGCCGACGATGAATCGTCCCCCGCACGCGACGCGTGGCTCGCCGTGTTGAACGGCGTGGTCGGCGACCATCTCGAGCGCACACACAACCCCCTCGCCACGCGCATGTCCTTGCTGCCCGCCGATGCGAGCGGCGCGCATTGGGTCGTGCTGCTGCACGGCCTGTGCATGAACGAACAGCAGTGGGCGCGCGGCGGCCACGACCATGGCGCGGCGCTCGCGCGCGACATCGGCTGCACGCCGCAGTACCTGCGCTACAACTCGGGCCGGCACATCTCGAGCAACGGCTCGGACTTCGCGCAGCTGCTCGAAGAGCGCGTCGCCGCATCGCCCGTGCCAGTGGAGCGCATCGACTTCATCGGCCACAGCATGGGCGGCCTCGTCGCGCGCAGTGCCGTGCAGGTGGCGCAAGCATCGGGCATGGCGTGGCCGCGCCTGCTGCGCACGATGGTCTTCCTGGGCACGCCGCATCACGGCGCGGCGCTAGAGCG
>DATBPW010000036.1:0-5586 GCA_036561125.1 Ramlibacter sp.
GCCGCAGCGCATCGTCGCGAGCCTGAAGCGCGCCCTCGCATCGGGCGACATCGTGTTCTCGTGCGGCGGCATCGGCGCGACGCCGGACGACCACACACGCCAGTGCGCGGCGAAGGCGCTCGGTGTCGAACTCGCGCTGCACCCGCAAGCCGAGGCGCTGATCCGCGAGCGCATGCAGGACGTCGCGCGCGAGCAGGGCGTGCCCTACGAGCCCGACCGTGCCGACAACATCCACCGGCTGAACATGGGCGTGTTCCCGAAGGGCGCGGCGATCATCCCCAACCCGTACAACAAGATTCCCGGCTTCACGGTCGGCGACGTGCACTTCGTGCCGGGGTTCCCGGTGATGGCGTGGCCGATGATCGAGTGGGTGCTCGACACGAAGTACGCGCACTTGTTCAACCAGAAGCCTTACGTCGAGAAGTCGGTGATCGTGTTCGGCTCGATGGAGGCCACGCTCACGCCGCTGATGGAGCGCATCGAGCGCGACCATCCCGACGTGAAAGTGTTCAGCTTGCCGAGCGTGGACCATCCGCAATGGGGCCGGCACATCGACCTCGGCGTGAAGGGTGAGCCGGCGGCCGTCGACGCCGCGTATCCGGCTCTTGTTGCCGGGTTGGAGCAGCTCGGCGTCAAGCTCGGCCCTGAATTGGTGCGCTAGACTGCGCGCACCAAAAAGACGAATCCCTGTTCTGGGGCGAAGAGCCGCGCGGCGCGCAAGGTTCGCGTAGGGAAAAGCGTTAAAGATGCGGCAGAATCGCGCAGCTCTGCAGCGTCGGCCATGCACCAGCTTTTGGCACAGAACCTGCATCCCCCACGGCACCCATTTCAATCAACCATCGATACCAGGAGAACCTGATGGCAGCCAAGACCGTCGCCGACGTGATGAAGATGGTGAAGGAGAACGAGGTCAAGTTCGTCGACTTCCGCTTCACCGACACCCGCGGCAAGGAACAACACGTGTCCGTGCCGATCTCGCACTTCGACGAGGACAAGTTCAGCTCGGGCCACGCCTTCGACGGCTCGTCGATCGCCGGCTGGAAGGGCATCGAGGCGTCGGACATGCTGCTGATGCCCGACCCGAACACCGCCAACATCGACCCGTTCTTCGAGGAGACGACGCTGCTGCTGTCGTGCGACGTGCTCGAGCCGGGCGACGGCAAGGCGTATGACCGCGACCCGCGCTCGATCGCCAAGCGCGCCGAGGCGTACCTCAAGGCCTCGGGGCTGGGCGACACCGCGTTCTTCGGGCCGGAGCCGGAGTTCTTCGTGTTCGACGACGTGCGCTGGGGCGCCGACATGTCGGGCTCGTTCGTTCACATCGACGAATACGAAGCGCCGTACAACACGGGCAAGGTGATCGAAGGCGGCAACAAGGGCCACCGCCCGACCACCAAGGGCGGCTACTTCCCCGTGCCGCCGGTCGACAGCATGCAGGACATGCGCGCCGAGATGTCGCTCATCCTCGAATCGATGGGCGTGCCGGTCGAAGTGTTTCACCACGAAGTGGGCGGCGCCGGCCAGAACGAGATCGGCACCAGGTTCTCCACGCTCGTGCAGCGCGCCGACTGGACGATGATCCTGAAGTACGTCGTGCAGAACGTCGCCAATGCCTACGGCAAGACGGCGACTTTCATGCCGAAGCCGCTCGTGGGCGACAACGGCTCGGGCATGCACGTGCACCAGTCGGTGTGGAAGGACGGCAAGAACCTGTTCGCCGGCGACGGCTACGCGGGCCTGTCGGACTTCGCGCTGTACTACATCGGCGGCATCATCAAGCACGCGCGCGCGCTCAACGCGATCACGAACCCCGGCACCAACAGCTACAAGCGCCTGGTGCCCGGCTTCGAGGCGCCGGTGAAGCTCGCGTACTCGTCGCGCAACCGCTCTGCGTCCGTGCGCATTCCCTACGTCGCGAATCCGAAGGGCCGCCGCATCGAAGTGCGCTTCCCCGACCCCACGTGCAACCCGTACCTCGGCTTCGCCGCGATGCTGATGGCGGGCCTGGATGGCGTGGAAAACAAGATCCATCCGGGCGAAGCCGCGACGAAGGACCTGTACCACCTGCCGCCCGAAGAGGACGCGAAGATCCCGACCGTGTGCCACAGCCTCGACCAGGCGCTCGACTACCTGGACAAGGGCCGTTCGTTCCTCACCAAGGGCGGCGTGTTCACCGACACGATGATCGACGCGTACATCGAGCTGAAGATGCAGGAAGTCACCCGCTTCCGCATGACGACGCATCCGATCGAGTTCGACATGTACTACTCACTGTAAGCGCATACAGGCCTTGTTGTGTATTAGGACCGCTTCGGCGGTCCTTTGTCCTTATGGATCAAGAACTTGTTTTGATTTTTTGATGAGTTGCGTGATACTGGAAGTTCCCCGCGCACATTCCCGTGCGGAAGGAACGAGCCATGAAGTGCACGACCCTCGTCGTGTTCGCGCTGGCTGCGATGGCAGCCGGGGCGAACGCGCAAACCAAGATCTACCGCTGCGGCAACTCGTACACCAACAGCGAGGCCGAAGCCAAGGCCAACGGCTGCAAGCCGATGGACGGCGGGAACATCACGGTCGTGCAGGGCACGCGCGTCAACGGCTCGGGTGCGACCCGTGTCGCGACGGCGCCCTCGTCAAGCGAGCGGATCAATTCGAACGAGCAGAAGCAACGCGATTCGGATGCGCGCGCCATCCTGCAGTCCGAATTGCAGAAGGCCGAGGCGCGCCAGTCCGACCTGGTCAAGGAATACAACAACGGCGAGCCGGAGATGCTCGGCCCCGAGCACCGCAACCACCAGAAGTACCTCGATCGCATCGCCGAGCTCAAGGCGAGCATCTCCCGCAATGAGAACGACATCGCCGGGATCAAGCGGGAACTGGCGCGCGCCGGCGGCCCCGGCCAGTGAGCCGCTGAGCCCCGCGCCCGGCCGCTTCCAGTCGCTCGACCTCCTCGCCACGCTCGTCGCCGTCGTCGCGGCCAACGGCTCCGTCCTCTTCGCCAACTCCGCGCTCGAAGATGCGCTGGGCATCTCGCGCCGCGCGATCGAAGGCTCCGACCTCACGCAGTGCTTTGCCGACCCGCTCGCGCTGCGCAACGCGCTGGCCGGTGCGAGCAGCAACCAGTTCGCCGCGTTCCGCTACGACGCGGCGCTCGTGCGCCCCACCGGCAACGGCAACGGCGAGCCGCTGCAGGTCCACGTCATCGTCGCGCAGACGGACATGCCGGGCGAATTCGTCGTCGAGCTGCTGCCGCTGGAAGCGCAGGCGCGGCAGGACCGCGAAGAGCGATTGATCGGGCAGGCCGAGGCGAACAAGGAGCTGATCCGCAACCTCGCGCACGAGATCAAGAACCCGCTCGGCGGCATCCGCGGCGCGGCGCAATTGCTCGAAATGGAAATCGACGCGAAGGAGCTCAAGGAATACACGCGCGTCATCATCCACGAGGCCGATCGACTGCAGACGCTGGTCGACCGCTTGCTCGCGCCGCACCGGCGCCCGCATGTCGTCGGCGACGTGAACATCCACGAGGTGTGCGAGCGCGTGCGATCGCTGATCCTGGCCGAGTTCCCGAAGGGACTGGACGTGGCGCGCGACTACGACACGTCGATCCCCGAATTCCGCGGCGACCGCGAGCAGTTGATCCAGGCCGTGCTCAACGTCGCGCACAACGCGTGCGAAGCGCTCGCCGAGCGCATCGCGGCCGGCGACGCGCGGATCACCTTGCGCACGCGCATCGCGCGGCAGGTGACTTTCGGCAAGCAGCGCTATCGACTGGCACTGGAATTGCATGTGATCGATAACGGGCCCGGTGTGCCCGATTCGATCCGGGACCGCATCTTCTTTCCGCTGGTGTCGGGAAGGGAAGGCGGTTCGGGGCTGGGCCTGACGCTGGCGCAAACGTTCGTGCAGCAGCATCATGGCCTCATCGAATGCGACAGCGCGCCGGGGCGGACGGATTTCACGATCCTGATCCCGTTGCCCTGATGGATGTGCGAACCGAATGACCGAGGTGACATTGAAGCCGATCTGGATCGTTGACGATGACCAATCCATCCGGTTCGTGCTGGAAAAGGCACTGATGCGGGAGGACCTGCCGTCGCGCAGCTTCACGAGCGCACGCGACGTGCTGCAGGCGCTGGAGAGCGACGCCGAGGGCCCGCAGGTGCTGGTGAGCGACATCCGCATGCCGGGTGCGTCGGGCCTGGACCTGCTCGCGAAGGTGAAGGAAAAACACCCGGGGCTGCCGGTCATCATCATGACCGCGTTCTCCGATCTCGACAGCGCCGTCTCCGCTTTCCAGGGCGGCGCGTTCGAATACCTGCCCAAGCCCTTCGACCTGCCGAAGGCCATCGAATTGATCCGCCGCGCCGTCGAGGAAAGCCAGCGCGAGGAGGTCGCCGAGCAGGGCATGGCCGCCGCGCCGGAGATGCTGGGGCAGGCGCCGGCGATGCAGGACGTGTTCCGCGCGATCGGCCGCCTGTCGCAAAGCAACGTGACGGTGATGATCACGGGCGAATCGGGCACGGGCAAGGAGCTCGTCGCGCGCGCGTTGCACAAGCATTCGCCACGCGCGAACGGCCCGTTCGTCGCGATCAACACCGCGGCGATCCCGAAGGACCTGCTCGAATCCGAATTGTTCGGCCACGAGCGCGGCGCGTTCACCGGCGCGCAGACGATGCGCCGCGGCCGCTTCGAGCAGGCCGAAGGCGGCACGCTGTTCCTCGACGAGATCGGCGACATGCCGTTCGATTTGCAGACGCGCTTGCTGCGCGTGCTGTCGGACGGGCACTTCTATCGCGTCGGCGGGCACAACGCGGTGAAGGCGAACGTGCGCGTGATCGCGGCGACCCACCAGGACCTCGAGCAGCGCGTGAAGGAAGGCGTCTTTCGCGAAGACCTGTTCCATCGCCTGAACGTGATCCGCCTGCGCCTGCCCGCATTGCGCGAGCGGCGCGAGGACGTCCCGATGCTCGCGCGCTACTTCCTGCAGCAAAGCGCGAAGCAGCTCGGCGTGGAGCCCAAGCGCATCTCCGACGCCGCGCTCGCGCAGCTGTCGCTGTTCAACTTCCCCGGCAACGTGCGCCAGCTCGAGAACATCTGCCACTGGCTCACCGTCATGGCGCCGGCGCAGGTGATCGAGCCGAAAGACCTGCCGCCGGAAGTCGCGCCAGGACTTGCGGAAGCTGCACCTGCGATGAAGCCTGCCGCAGCGACCGAAACGATGACGCGCGTGGTGGAGTCCGCGCCGGCGGCCGTGAGCGTGGGCTCATCGAGCTGGGAATCGGGCCTGGAAGCCGAAGCACTCGAACTGCTCACCGCCGGGCGTCACGACGTGTGGGAGCAGCTCACGAAGCGGTTCGAATCGCGCCTGATCCTCACGGCACTGGCGAACACCCGCGGCCGGCGCATCGAAGCGGCGCAGAAGCTCGGCATCGGGCGCAACACGATCACGCGAAAGATCCAGGACCTCGGCCTGGAATAGCGCTACTGCAGTTCGACGGTCACCGGCGCGTGGTCGCTCGGCTGCGGCCACTTGCGCGGCGTGCGGTCGATCGTGCACGCCTTCACCTGCGGCTTCAGTGCCTC
>DATBPW010000037.1:0-9705 GCA_036561125.1 Ramlibacter sp.
CTCGCACCGCTGGTCGTGCGCGAAGTGTTCCGCATCATCGACACGCTGCGCTCGAGCGGCGTGAGCATCCTCCTGGTCGAACAGAACGCGCGTGCGGCGCTCGACGTCGCCGACTACGGCTACGTGCTCGAAACCGGCGAGCTGCGGCTCGAAGGCCGCGCAGGGGACCTCGCCAACGACCCGCGCGTGGTCGAGACCTACCTGGGAGCGGCCCGTGCCTAGACTTCGCACCATGGCGACGAAGCAGCCGGCCGCGCGCGCGGTCGAGGCGGTCGACACGAGCTACCTCGAAGGCCTGATCGGCTACAACGCGCGCCGCGCGGCGCTGGCGGTCATCGAGGTGTTCCTCGCGCGCATGTCGACCTACGACCTGCGGCCGGTCGATTTCTCCGTGCTGTCGCTCGTCACCCACAACCCGGGCGTGACGTCGCGCCAGCTGTGCACGACGCTCGGCATCCTGCCGCCGAACCTCGTGGGCATGGTGAACAACCTGGAAAAGCGCGGCCTCATCGTGCGCCAGCCGCACCCGCACGATGGCCGCGCGATGGGCCTGCACCTGACGCCGGGCGGGCAGAAGCTGATGCGCGACGCGGAGCGCACGGCCGCGCAGCTGGAGTCGGAAGCCGCCGCGAAGCTCACCGACGCCGAAGTGCGCACGCTGATCCGCTTGCTCAAGAAGGTCTACCTGTAACCGGGTTTTTCCCTGAGTGCGCTGCTATTGTTTGTGTAGCGGGCGGGACGTACACTCGCGTCCCCGCAGTCCACAAGCACAGACACCCTCGTGAGCCCCAAGGAGAACGCCGCGATCAGCCAGTTGCTGGGGCTGCTCGAATCGCGCTACGCGATCCGCGTGCTGTGGGCGCTGCGCGACGGCCACGCTCAAACGTTCCGGCTGCTGCAGGACAGCGTCGGCGGCATCACGCCGAACACGCTGAACACGCGCATCAAGGAATTGCGCGAGGCCGGGCTCGTCATCCACGACACCGGCGGCTACGTCGTGACGCCGCAGGGCGCGGACCTGCTCAAGCGCCTGTCCGACCTGCCCGCGTTCGCCTCGAAGTGGGTCGCCGGCCAGGCGAAGCGAAAATCGGCGAACGTATGAAAGACCATCTCTCCATTTCTTCGGCGCTGCCGGTGGATGCGGACCGCGCACTTCTCGTCGGCCGCGTGCACGTCGAAGGCACGGGCGCCGTGCTCGTGCACGTCACGCGCGACTCGGTGCACGACATCTCGCACCTCGCTCCCACGTGCAGCGAGCTGCTCGAACTGCCCGACCTGCCGCAGGTGCTGCGCAGCTTCCGCGGCAAGCTGCTCGGCAGCACTGCCGACATCCTCGCGAACAGCGCGCAGGACGCGCGCAAGCATTCGCTGCCGTGGTTCCTCGCGCCGTGCGACCTGCAGGCGATCAAGGCATCGGGCGTGACGTTCGTGTCGTCGATGCTCGAGCGCGTGATCGAGGAGCAGGCGCGCGGCGACCCGGCCAAGGCCGAAGCGGTGCGCAAGGCCGTCGTCGGCGTGATCGGCGAGAACCTCGCCGCCGTCAAGCCGGGCTCGCCCGACGCCGCGCGCTTGAAGGATGTGCTGATCGCGCAAGGTGTGTGGTCGCAATACCTCGAAGTGGGCATCGGGCCCGACGCGGAGATCTTCACCAAGTCGCAGCCGATGAGCGCCGTCGGCACCGGCGCGGAGATCGGCATCCATCCCAGGAGCGAATGGAACAATCCCGAGCCCGAAATCGTGCTCGCCGTGAACAGCCAAGGGGAGACCGTCGGCGCAACGCTAGGCAACGACGTGAACCTGCGCGACTTCGAAGGCCGCAGCGCGCTGCTGCTGGGCAAGGCGAAGGACAACAACGCCAGCTGCGCGATCGGGCCCTTCATCCGCATCTTCGACGGGCACTTCACCATCGATGACGTGCGCCGGTGCGACCTCGCGATGAAGGTCACGGGCCCCGAAGGCTTCACGATGGAGGGCGCGAGCTCGATCTCGAAGATCAGCCGCGACCCGCTCGACCTGGTGTCGCAGGCGATCGGCGCGAATCACCAGTACCCGGACGGTTTCGTGCTCTTCCTCGGCACGATGTTCGCGCCGGTGCAGGACCGGCACGGGCCGGGGCTCGGGTTCACGCACGTGGTCGGCGACGTCGTGACGGTGTCGACACCCGCGCTGGGGACGCTGGCCAATCGAGTCAATACGAGTGACCGGATCGCGCCGTGGTCGTACGGCGTGCGGCAGCTCATGAAAGACCTCGCGCGGCGGTGACTTGTCATGCCGGACTTGATCCGGCATCCAGCGGCTTTCCACGGAAGACGCTGGATCCCGGCCTGCGCCGGGATGACGGCACCGTCAGCTGCGCTTCCTGGCCGTCACCTCGATCTCGACCTTCATCTTCGGGTCGAGCAGCCGTGCCTCGATCATCGTGGCCGCCGGCCGCACCTCACCGAAATACTTTCGCGTGACGGGCCAGCAGGCCTCGAAATCTTCGCCGCGCGGCAGGACGTACGTGACGCGCACGACATCGGCCAGCGACGAGCCGGCCTGATCCAGCGCCCAGGCGATGTTCTTGAAGCACTGCTCGGCCTGCAGGGCCACGTCGTCGGCGATGGTCATGGCCGAATAGTCGTAGCCGGTGGTCCCGGAAACGAAGACCCAGTCGCCGTCGGCAACGGCGCGGGAATAGCCGATCTGCGCCTCGAAGGGCGAGCCGGAACTGATGAGTCGGCGGGTCATGGCAAGACGCTCCAGGATGAGGAACCCGCACTCTACAATCCTGCCCCTGCCTTCCCCTTGAAAACCCGCGCGCGGCCCCAAGCTGCCCGGAGTCCTCATTTCCAGCTAACAAAACCAAGACCCATGTCCGAAGCAGAACGGATCGAACCGACACTCGATCAGGGTTCCGCCCCCGGTGAACCCCAAGCCCAGCCGCCCCAGGCGGCCAACGACGGCGATGCCCTTTCCGCCGCGCAGGCGCAGGTCGCGGCGCTCGAAGCGAAGGTCAAGGACCTGCAGGACCAGTTCCTGCGCGCACAGGCCGACATCCAGAACACGCGCCGCCGCGCCGACGACGAAATGTCGAAGGCGCGCAAGTTCGCCGTCGAGAGTTTCGCCGAGGCGATGCTGCCCGTGGTGGACAGCCTCGAAGCCGGCCTGGCCCACGAAGGCGGCACGACCGAACAGATCCGCGAAGGCGCCGAGATGACGCTCAAGCAGCTCACGAGCGCACTGGAGCGCAACAAGGTCGTGGAGATCAATCCCGCGCCCGGCGCGAAATTCGACCCGCACCAGCACCAGGCGATCTCGATGGTGCCGGCAGCCGCAGGATCTTCACAGGAAGCCAACACGGTGGTCAGCGTGCTGCAGAAGGGTTACCTCATCGCGGACCGCATCCTGCGCCCGGCGCTCGTCACCGTCACGGCGCCGAAGTAGCCCGAACGAGCTTGAAATCGGCACACCTTATCCACAACTAACGAACATTCGCAATCGAGGCCCTGCAGGGGCCTGAGCAAGGAGCAACATCATGGGACGAATCATCGGCATCGACCTGGGCACCACGAACTCGTGCGTGGCCATCATGGAAGGCACCACGCCGAAGGTGATCGAGAACAGCGAAGGCGCGCGCACGACGCCTTCGATCGTCGCCTACCAGGAAGACGGCGAGATCCTCGTCGGCGCCTCGGCCAAGCGCCAGGCGGTGACCAACGCCAAGAACACGATCTACGCGGTCAAGCGCCTGATCGGCCGCAAGTTCGAGGAGAAGGAAGTCCAGAAGGACATCCACCTCATGCCCTACGAGATCGTGAAGGCCGACAACGGCGACGCCTGGGTCGGCGTGCGCGGCAAGAAGCTCGCGCCGCCCCAGATCTCCGCCGAGATCCTGCGCAAGATGAAGAAGACGGCCGAGGACTACCTCGGCGAGCCGGTCACCGAGGCGGTGATCACGGTCCCGGCGTACTTCAACGACTCGCAGCGGCAAGCCACGAAGGATGCGGGACGCATCGCGGGCCTCGAAGTCAAGCGCATCATCAACGAGCCGACGGCGGCGGCGCTGGCGTTCGGCCTGGACAAGCAGGAAAAGGGCGACCGCAAGATCGCCGTGTACGACCTCGGCGGCGGCACGTTCGACATCTCGATCATCGAGATCGCCGACGTCGACGGCGAAAAGCAGTTCGAAGTGCTCTCCACGAACGGCGACACGTTCCTGGGCGGCGAGGACTTCGACCAGCGCATCATCGATTACATCATCGGCGAGTTCAAGAAGGACCAGGGCGTGGACCTGTCGAAGGACGTCCTCGCGCTGCAGCGCCTGAAAGAAGCCGCCGAGAAGGCCAAGATCGAGCTGTCCAACAGCGCGCAGACCGACATCAACCTGCCGTACATCACGGCGGACGCGTCGGGGCCGAAGCACCTGAACATCAAGCTGTCGCGCGCCAAGCTCGAAGCGCTGGTCGACGAGCTCGTCGAGCGCACGCTGGAGCCGTGCCGCATCGCGCTCAAGGACGCGGGCGTGTCGCTGGCCGACATCCACGACGTGATCCTCGTGGGCGGCCAGACGCGCATGCCCAAGGTGCAGGACAAGGTCAAGGAGCTGTTCGGCAAGGAGCCGCGCAAGGACGTCAACCCGGATGAAGCGGTCGCCGTGGGCGCCGCGATCCAGGGCTCCGTGCTCTCGGGCGACCGCAAGGACGTGCTGCTGCTGGACGTCACGCCGCTGTCGCTGGGCATCGAGACGCTCGGCGGCGTCATGACGAAGATGATCCAGAAGAACACGACGATCCCGACGAAGTTCTCGCAGACCTTCTCCACCGCCGACGACAACCAGCCGGCCGTGACGATCAAGTGCTACCAGGGCGAGCGCGAGATGGCGACGGGCAACAAGATGCTCGGCGAGTTCAACCTCGAAGGCATCCCGCCGGCGCCGCGCGGCTTGCCGCAGATCGAAGTGACGTTCGACATCGACGCCAACGGCATCCTGCACGTGTCCGCCAAGGACAAGGGCACGGGCAAGGAGAACAAGATCACCATCAAGGCGAACTCGGGCCTGAACGAGGCCGAGATCCAGAAGATGGTGAAGGACGCCGAGCTGAACGCCGTCGAGGACAAGAAGAAGCTCGAGGTCGTGCAGGCGCGCAACCAGGGCGAAGCGCTGGTGCACTCGGTGCGCAAGAGCCTCGGCGAATACGGCGAGAAGCTCGATGGCGGCGAGAAGGAAAAGATCGAAGCCGCGATCAAGGACCTCGAAGGCGTGCTCAAGGGCGAGGACAAGGACGCGATCGAGGCCAGGACGACCGCGCTGATGACCGCGAGCCAGAAGCTCGGCGAGAAGATGTACGCCGACATGCAGGCGCAGCAGGCGGCGCAAGCCGCAGGCGGCGCGGGCGGCGCGCAACCGGGCGCGGCGCCGGGCGGCGAGCAGAAGCCGGCCGACGACAATGTCGTCGACGCCGAAGTGAAAGAAGTCAAGAAATAGCCTTGAAGCCGGACGCGTTGCGCCGGTTCAAGTCGCCGCGTTCGACTCAGACCCTTCGGTCTGGTCAACGCGGCGTTCTCGCTTAAGCTACTTGCGAAGTAGATTCCTAGATGGCCACCAAAAGAGACTATTACGAAATCCTCGGCGTGCCGAAGAACGCTTCGGAAGAGGAAATCAAGAAGGCTTATCGCAAGCTCGCGATGAAGTACCACCCCGACCGCAACGAGGGTGACAAGAACGCGGAGACCAAGTTCAAGGAGGCGAAGGAAGCCTACGAGATGCTGTCGGACGCGAGCAAGCGCGCGGCGTACGACCAGTTCGGCCACGCGGGCGTCGACCCCAACATGCGCGGCGGCTTCGGCCCCGGCGGCGCGGGCGCGGAAGGCTTCGGCGGGTTCGCCGAAGCGTTCGGCGACATCTTCGGCGACATCTTCGGCGGCCAGGGACGCGCGGGCGGCCCCGGCGGCCGGCGCCAGGTCTATCGCGGCGCGGACCTGTCGTACGCGATGGAGATCACGCTCGAGGAAGCGGCGGCCGGCAAGGAAGCGCAGATTCGCATTCCGTCGTGGGAGGGCTGCGAGACCTGCCACGGCTCCGGCGCGAAGCCCGGCACGCAGGCGAAGACCTGCACCACCTGCAACGGCGCGGGCGTCGTGCAGATGCGGCAGGGCTTCTTCTCAGTGCAGCAGACGTGCCCGCACTGCCGCGGCACGGGCAAGATCATTCCCGAGCCCTGCCCCACCTGCCACGGCCAGGGCCGCGTCAAGAAGCAGAAGACGCTCGAGGTGAAGATCCCCGCGGGCATCGACGACGGCATGCGCATCCGCAGCGCCGGCAACGGCGAGCCGGGCACCAACGGCGGGCCGCCCGGCGACCTGTACATCGAGATCCGGCTGAAGAAGCACGCGATCTTCACGCGCGACGGCGACGACCTGCACTGCGTCGTGCCGATCCCCATCACGCGCGCCGCGCTCGGTGGCGAGATCGACGTGCCGACGTTGAACGGCAAGGCGGCGATCGACATCCCCGAAGGCACGCAGGCCGGCAAGCAGTTCCGCCTGCGCGGCAAGGGGATCAAGGGCGTGCGTTCCAGCTACCCGGGCGACCTGTATTGCCACATGGCCGTGGAAACGCCGGTGAAGCTCACCGAGCACCAGCGCAAGCTGATGAAGGAGCTGGACGAGTCGCTGAAGAAAGGCGGCGGCAAGCATTCACCCACCGAGGAGTCGTGGGCGGATAAATTGAAGGGCTTCTTCAGCGCGTAAGCCCTTCCGCCGGCGCGCACCGAAGAGCACAATGCCGTGAGGCTCCTCCTTGGGGGACAACATGGCCGACCGTCGACCGCCCGCATACCGCGAGCTTCTCGGCTTCCAGATCGGAAGCACGGCGGATGCGCTGCGCAAGAGCGCCGCGCTGCGCATGCGGCGTGAACACGACGTCAGCCTCGCGCAGGTGCGCGCGCTCGCCCTCATCGAACATCTCCAGCCCGTGCGGTTGCGCGACGTCGCCGCCGATGCCGGCGCCGACAAGGCGCAGATCAGCCGCGTGGTGTCCAGCCTGGTGAGCCGCGGCCTCGTCGAGCGGCGCACGCTCGTGGGCGATGCGCGCTCCGCGCACCTCGAGCTCACCGGCGCCGGCCGCGAGAAATTCGACGCGTTGTTCCGGTCGCTGCAGGAGCGCGACAGCGCGGTCCGCGCGGCCTTCGAGGCGGAGCAGGCCGACGAGTTCCGCGGCCTGCTCGCGCGCGTGCGCAAGGTTGCCGACCAGCTCACGCTGGAAGAAGAGCGCCTCGCGCACCGCAAGGCGCCGGCTCACACGCCCTAGAACAGCCGGCCCTGCCCCACCGCCGCGGGCCGGCGGAACTGCTTCGTGTCGAGCGCGATGCGCACGCGGTTGAAACCGATGCGCTGCGTGGCCTTCTCGAAGCGCTGCGCGATCAGCTGCGCCCAGGCGCCCGTTCCCTTCATGCGCGTCGCGAAGTCACTGTCGTAGTCCTTGCCGCCGCGCATGTCGTGGATGCGCGCCATCACGCGAGCGGCGCGCTGCGGGTAATGCAGCTCGAGCCACTGGCGGAACAAGGGACTGACCTCCCACGGCAGGCGGATCACGTGATAGAACGCGCTGCGCGCGCCGGCGTCCCACGCGGCTTCGAGCACCTGTTCCATGTCTTCCGTGAGGAATGGAATCTGCGGCGCGAGGCTCACGGCCGTGGGAACGCCGTGCTCCGACAAGGTCTTGAGCGTGCGCAGCCGGCGATGCGGCGCGGCCGCGCGCGGCTCGAGGCGGCGCGCGAGATCGGCATCGAGCGTGGTCACCGTCACGCTCACCGCGGCCAGGTTCCTGTGCGCCATCGGCGCGATGAGGTCGAGGTCGCGTTCGACGCCGCTGGACTTCGTCGTGACGCCGAACGGGTGGTTCGTCTCGTGCATCAGCTCGATCACCGAGCGCGTGAGGCGCAGCTCACGCTCGACGGGCTGGTAGCAATCGGTCGCCGTGCCGAGCGCGATGAGCTGGGGCGAATAACTCTTTCGCGAAAGTTCGGCGCGCAGCAGCGGCGCGATGTTGCGCTTGGCGATGATCTTCGTTTCGAAGTCGAGGCCGGGCGACAGGTTCAGGTAGCTGTGGGTGGGACGGGCATAACAGTTGTGGCTGATCACGCCGTCGGCGACGAAATCGCCCGTGCCCGTCGTGATGTCGAAAAGATCGTGCTTTCCTTCGAGCGGCTCGATCGACACGACCTGCAGATCCGCGCGCGACTTGACGGCTTGCCCCGCAATGTTCCGCTTACGCGCAATCGCCGGATCGCACGCTGCGAAGAACCGCAGGTGCTCGCGCAGGCCACCCCGCACCCTCAGGTGTTGAACGGGGCGGTTCGTGCCACGGCCGGGCACGTCGTGGACGACATCGAAGCGCAGGCCCTGGAGGATCGTGCGTGTGATCCCAATGATCGTTTCATCGGTGTTCGTGATCCTGATCGTGCCCCCGCTGTAGCTCCCCTCCGCATCGTAGATGCCAGCGAGGAAACCACGTGCCCAGTTACCCTCGAGCCTGTTCGGCCACTCGATAAGCCGCCGTATCGCTGAAATCGCATCGGCCGCACTCGTTCGGATCGCCTCCATGCGCCGCCGCACCTCACTCGCGGCCTGGAACAGGAAGCGATCCGTACGGATTCCAAATCCGGACAGGAACCGTGCGGCGCGATCGAGTGCGGCGCCATCCGCCATGGCAAGCCTGAACCTGTGCTGGTCCCCGTTGGCGCGCCCGGGGCGTTCGTATCGATAACTCTGCAGGTGTCCGTCGCCGCGGATCACTCCGCACAAGTAGCCTCGGCGGTAATCCGCTTCCCTTTCGAACGCAGGATCGGCGGGGAGCAATCCGAACCCCATGAGCGAGTTGCCGAGAGTGAGATAGGGCCGCTGCGAACCTGGTTCGGCCCGGGTGACGAATTTCCAGCCCCGTTCGGTGAGGAAGCGATGGTCCCCGCTGGCGGTGAGCGATGTGCCGTCCGCCAGTTGGATGCGATATGCGGCCTTTCGCGTGCTCCAGTGCGCAAGCACGGAAGTCGGGACGTAGTGCCGGTAAAAACCATCACGATGGGTGCCGATGATCTTCTCGCCGACCTGCACGTCGGCCAACGGCTTCGTACTGCCGTCGGCCATGAGGATTCCCGTTTCGCCCGCCAGGCAGTAGACGCAACCATGTTCGCAGCCACGATACGGATTGATCGAGCGGTCGAAGTAGACGTCCGGCGAGTCGTTGCTCGTGATGATGCTGCGTGCGTCTTCCCAGATCACTTCGGTCTTCGGGACCTCGCGCTCTTCGACGCCGAGCTGCAGCGTGGACCAGCCGTCGTCGAAATCGTGGCGCTGGTCGCTCTCGAAGCGATGCGGCATGCGCGTCGCGGCGCCGCGGCCCTTGATGGCTTCGATCGGGATGCGTGCGTCGTCCATGCGAGAGACTGTACATGCATCCAGTATATGTACTTGACATTACCATGGATGCGTATACAGTATTAGGGCGTGACAGGCCGGACCGCCAGCGCGCGTTCTCGCGCAGTGCTCGCGTCCACATTGCAGCACTCCTAATCGGCGTAATTGCCGTAGTAGTGCTTATTGAACGACCAATTGGCCGTCGGATTGGTGTCGTCTCGCAAGAAGAAAGTGGCGGCGCTGTGATGCTCCTTGCCTGCCGCCATGTAGGCAACGCAAACATCCACCACCAGCGTCTTGGTCTTAGCC
>DATBPW010000038.1:0-7972 GCA_036561125.1 Ramlibacter sp.
GGCGCTTCGGCAAGCCCGAGGAGTTCGGCGACATGTGCGCCTACCTGTGCAGCGAGCAGGCGTCGTTCATCTGCGGGCAGAACATCCAGCTGGACGGCGGCTCCTACCGCGGCATCGTTTAGAGTCCGGGCCGGAGGCCGGCCCATGAAGACCTTGATTGCCGCGGTGTTCGCACTGCTGTTGTCCCTCGCGTTCGCCGCGCACGCTGCCGGCGACGCGCAGTTCCAGATCCAGCCGGCGGACGACGCCTGGCGCGCGGCGCTGCCGCACGACGCCGACAAGGCCACGCAGGCCTACATGGACCGGCTGCCGAAAGCCACCGTCGAGCGCGCGAATGCGTACTTCGAAGGCGGCTACTGGCTGCTCCTGTGGAATTTCCTCGTGGGCCTCGCGATCTCGTGGGTCCTGCTCGCGGGACGGCGCGCGGCGCGGGTGCGCGACTGGGCCTGTCGCATCGGCAAGCGCGCCTTCATCGCCGACGCGATCTTCGGGCTGGCGTTCTGGCTGGCGAGCTGGGTGCTCGCCCTGCCGCTGACGATCTACCAGGGCTTCGTGCGCGAACACCAGTACGCGATGGCGACGCAGGACTTCGGCCCGTGGTTCGGCGAGCAACTCGTCGCGCTCGCCGTCGCGTCGGTGGTGCTGGTGATCGCGCTGCCGATCCTCTATCGCCTGATCCGCCGCTTCGGCGAGCGCTGGTGGGTGGCGGCGGCCGTGTTCGCCATCGTGTTCCAGGTGCTGGCCCTGCTGGTCACGCCGGTGTGGATCGATCCGCTGTTCAACACGTACAAGCCGGTCGAAGACCCGGTGATCAAGCAGCAGGTGCTCGCCATGGCGCATGCCGACGGCGTGCCCGCGGACAACGTCTACGAGTTCGACGCGTCGCGCCAGACCACACGCGTGAGCGCGAACGTGTCGGGCATCTTCGGTGCGGCGCAGGTGCGCCTGAACGACAACCTGCTGCGGCGCACGTCGCTGCCCGAGATCCGGTCCGTCATGGGCCATGAGCTGGGGCACTACGTGATGAACCACCAGTACAAGTTCCTCGCGTTCGTGGCCGTGCTGTTCACGCTCGGCTTCGCCCTGACCGGGTGGATCGTCAATGCTTCGCTGCGGCGCTGGGGCGAGCGGTGGGCGCTGCGAGGCGTCGGCGATGTCGCTGCGTTACCGCTGCTGGGCGCGGCGCTGTCGGTGTTCCTGTTCCTCGCGACGCCGGTCTTCAACACATTGATCCGCGTGCAGGAGATCGAGGCCGACCGCTTCGGCCTGAACCTGGCGCGCGAGCCGCTGGGCGAAGCCGAGGTCGACCTCAAGCTCACCGAATACCGCAAGCCCGACCCGGGGCCGCTCGAGGAGTTCATCTTCTTCGACCACCCGAGCACGCGCTTTCGCATCCATGACGCGATGCGCTGGCGCGAGGCCATGCAGGCCGACGGTCCTGACAAGCCGTGGCCGGCAGCGAAGAAGTAAGCTCGCCGCGTGGCCAAGGAAAAAACGACCTACACCTGCACCGAGTGCGGCGGCACGAGCGCCAAGTGGCTCGGCAAGTGCCCGCAGTGCGAGGCGTGGAACACATTGATCGAAACGGTGGCCGAGTCGCCGGCGGCGCAGCGCCATCGCTTCGCGCCGCTCGCGCCCGGCTCGGGCATGGAGGTGCTCGCCGACATCGAGGCCACCGACATCGAACGCCAGCCCACCGGCATCGGCGAACTCGATCGTGTGCTGGGCGGCGGCATCGTCGAAGGCGGCGTGGTGCTGATTGGCGGCGACCCGGGCATCGGCAAGTCGACGCTGCTGCTGCAGGCGCTGGACGGCCTGCAGCGCGCGCACGTGCCCACGCTGTACGTCACGGGCGAGGAGAGCGGCGCGCAGGTGGCGCTGCGCTCGCGGCGCCTCGGCCTGGACAACTCGCAGGTGAAGGTGCTCGCGGAGATCCAGCTCGACAAGATCCTCGGCGCCATCTCGACCGCGCAGCCCGCGATCGCCGTGATCGATTCGATCCAGACGGTGTACTCCGACCAGCTCACGTCCGCGCCCGGTTCGGTCGCGCAGGTGCGCGAGTGCGCGGCGCATCTCACGCGCATCGCCAAGGCGACGGGCACGTCGGTGGTGCTCGTCGGGCACGTGACGAAGGAAGGCGCGCTCGCCGGCCCGCGCGTGCTGGAACACATGGTCGACACCGTGCTGTACTTCGAGGGCGACACGCATTCGAGCTTCCGCCTCGTGCGCGCGATCAAGAACCGCTTCGGCGCGGTCAACGAGATCGGCGTGTTCGCGATGACGGAAAAGGGATTGAAAGGCGTCGCGAACCCGAGCGCGATCTTCCTGTCGCAACACGCCGAGCCGGTGCCGGGCAGCTGCGTGCTCGTCACGCTCGAGGGCACGCGGCCGATGCTGGTGGAAATCCAGGCGCTGGTCGATTCCGGCGGGCCGAGCCCGCGGCGCTTGTCGGTCGGCCTCGACCGCGATCGCCTCGCGATGCTGCTGGCCGTGCTGCACCGTCACGCGGGTGTCGCGTGCATGGACCAGGACGTGTTCGTCAACGCGGTCGGCGGCGTGCGCATCAGCGAACCGGCGGCGGACCTCGCGGTGATGCTCGCGATCACTTCGAGCCTGCGCGGGCGCCCGTTGCCGCGCGGCTTCATCGCATTCGGCGAAGTGGGGCTGGCCGGCGAGGTGCGCCCGGCGCCGCGCGGACAGGAGCGGCTGCGCGAAGCGGCGAAGCTCGGCTTTTCGATCGCGATCGTGCCCAAGGCCAATGCGCCGAAGAAGGGCATGCGCGACATCGAAGGCCTGGCGATCCATCCTGTCGAGCGCATCGAGGAAGCCCTGGAGATCGTGCGCGGGCATTGATGCGCTCGCGGGGCGCTCACAATCCGCACCATGAATCCGCGCAAGCTGCTGCCTGTCCTCGTCTTCGTCGTCCTGCTGTACATCGGCTGGGAGTTCGCGCAATGGCCGGGCGTCGCGCTCGTCGTCTCGGGCGCGGTGATGTTCATGCTGCTGTACCTGAATCGCATGATGGACGTGCTGCGGCGCGCCGCGAACCAGCCGAAGGGCTACGTGGGCAGCGCCGTGATGATGAACGCCAAGCTCAAGCGCGACGTCACGCTGCTGCACGTGATCGCGATGACCCGCTCGATCGGCGAGGCGCTCAGCCCCGAAGGCGCGCAGCCGGAAATCTTCCGCTGGACCGACGACACCGCATCGAGCGTCACCTGCGAGTTCGCGGACGGGCGGCTGGCGAAATGGTCGCTGTCGCGGCCGTCAGGCGGCGAGGCGGCCGGGGAGGCGGCCGCGCCGTAAAATCGCGGGCTCTGCCTGCAAATTCCCAACAAGGAACCCTCATGAGCGCATTACCGTCCATGGCCGACCGCGACGGCAAGATCTGGATGGATGGCGAGATGGTCGATTGGCGCAACGCCAAGATCCACGTCCTCACGCACACCCTCCATTACGGCTGCGGCGCGTTCGAAGGCGTGCGCGCGTACAACACGGTGAACGGGACCGCGATCTTCCGCCTGCAGGACCACACCGACCGCCTGTTCAACAGCGCCAAGATCCTGCGCATGCAGCTGCCCTTCTCGAAAGAGCAGGTCAACGAGGCGCAGCAGGCCGTGGTGCGCGCGAACAAGCTCGAGAGCTGCTACATCCGCCCGCTCACGTGGATCGGCTCGCAAAAGCTGGGCGTGTCGCCCAGGGGCAACCAGATCCACCTGATGGTCGCCGCATGGGCGTGGGGCGCGTACCTCGGCGAGGAAGGCATGAAGCGCGGCATCCGCGTGAAGACCTCCAGCTACACGCGCCACCACGTGAACATCACGATGACGCAGGCCAAGGCCGTGTCGAACTACTCGAATTCGATCCTCGCCAACATGGAGGCGCTGGACGACGGTTACGACGAGGCGCTGCTGCTCGACTCGTCGGGCTTCGTGTCCGAAGGCGCGGGCGAGAATATCTTCCTCGTGAAGGACGGCGTGATCTACACGCCGGACCTGTCGGCCGGCGCGCTCAACGGCATCACGCGCAATACGGTGTTCCACATCGCCAGGGACATGGGCATCGACATCGTGCAAAAGCGCATCACGCGCGACGAGGTCTACATCAGCGACGAAGCGTTTTTCACCGGCACGGCGGCCGAAGTGACGCCTATCCGCGAGCTCGATCGCGTGGAGATCGGCATCGGCTCGCGCGGGCCGGTGACGGAAAAGATCCAGTCGGCCTTCTTCGACATCGTCAACGGCCGCAACCCGAAGTACGCGCACTGGCTCACGAAGGTCTGAGGAGGCCGCATGGACAACACCGTACGCAAGGACGCCGTCGTCGAGCTCTCCGCCAAGGACCTCAATTCCAACGGCGGCGTGTTCTGCCCCAGCCCCGTCGCGGGCATGAAGATCTGGAACAACCATCCGCGCATCTACCTCGATGTCGCTCGCACCGGCGAAGCCAAGTGCGCCTATTGCGGCACGGTGTACAGGTTGAAAGCCGGCGAACACTGGGGCGGAAGTCATTGACCCACCCCCGAAGCGGCCGCAGGCCGCTTCCCCCTCAAGGGGGCACCACCAGCGGCCCGGCAAAGCCGGTTCCGCGGTGGTCCACGAAAAGACCGTGAATTCCCTCGTCATCGCTCCCCAATGGATCGGCGATGCGGTGATGACCGAGCCGCTGCTGCGCCGCCTGCATGGGCGCGGTGAGCAGGTGACGGTCGGCGCGGTGCCGTGGGTCGCGCCGGTGTATCGCGCGATGGCGCACGCGCCGCAGGTCATCGAATTCCCGTTCCAGCACGGCGGCCTGCAGTGGCGCGCGCGGCGCAGGATCGCGAACGAAGTCGAAGGCCGCTTCGACGTCGCGTACGTGCTGCCCAATTCGATGAAAAGCGCGCTGCTGCCGTTTCTCGCGAGCATCCCGAAGCGCGTGGGTTATCTCGGCGAAGCGCGCGTCGGGCTGCTCACGCACCGGCTGAAGAATCCCAAGGGCAAGCCGCCGATGGTGGCGTTCTATTCGGCGCTGAGTGGCGACGCGGGCGTCGAGGCCGATCGGCCTTCACTGCTGCTTTCGAAGGAAGAAATCAGCGCGGCGCTGGATCGCGTATCCCTTCCTCTGGGCGGCTTTTACGTCTTCGCCCCGGGCGCCGAATTCGGTCCCGCCAAGCGCTGGCCTGCCATCCACTACGCTGAGCTCGCGAAGCTGCTCGACGCGCCCGTCGTGCTGCTCGGCTCGGCCAGGGAAGCGCCTTTGTGCGACGAGATCTGCACGGAAGCCGACGCGCACGAGTGCATGAATCTCGCGGGCAAGACGTCGCTGCTCGATGCTTTCGCGCTCATCGCGGCCGCGCGTGCGGTGATCAGCAACGACTCGGGCTTGATGCACGTCGCCGCGGCGTTCGGTGTGCCGCAGGTGGCGCTGTTCGGCTCGTCCAGCCCGCACCACACGCCGCCGCTGAACGATCGCGCGTCGGTCATCTGGCTGCGCGACGACGCGGCCTACCAGCCGCCGCTCGACTGCTCGCCGTGTTTCCAGCGCGAATGCCCGCTCGGGCACACGCGGTGCCTGTACGACATCACGCCGGCGCGCGTGCGTTCACTGCTGCAATAGCGCCTTCAACTTTTCCAGCGCCACCGACGGCGCGCCATGCCAGACGAGGTGTGTCCGGTTGCGGCGGATGCGGGCCGGCAATTCGTGCTGCTTCACATCGCCGCCGGCGCGCAGCGACGCGAGCAGCGAGCGCGGCACCAGCGCATAGCCGGTGCCCGCGGCGACGCACGCGATCATCGCCTGGTACGAGCCGAACTCGAGCGTGCGCGCCGGCATGATCGCGCCCGCGCCGAGCCACTCTTCCATGCGCTTGCGGTAGGAGCAGCCGTCGGCGAAGGCGATCAGCGTGTGCCCCGCGAGTTGTGACGCGCGGGTGATCGGCGGCATCTCGCGGTGGGTGATCAGCACCAGTTCCTCGTCGAACACCTTGATCGAATTCAAGCCCGGCGCGGTGAACGGCTCCGAAACGAAAGCCGCTTCCAGCTCGTAATGGCTGACGCGATGGACCAGCGCTCCTGTCGTGCCCGTGACCAGCTCGACCACCACGCCCGGACAGAGCCGGTGGAATTTCGACAGGATCGGTGCGAGCCGGCTGCCCGCCGTGCTCTCGAGCGAGCCGATGCGCAGCGCGCCCATCGGCTTGCCGCTCTTCAATTCGTGCTCGGCTTCGTCGGCGATGCGGAACAGGCGCTGGGCGTACGACAGCAGCAGCTCGCCTTCGGGCGACAGCGCGAGCGAGCGGCCCTGCTTGCGGAAGAGCTGCCTGCCGATGCGCTGCTCGAGCTGCTTGATGCGCGTCGTGACGCTGGATTGCACGCGGTGCAGCTTGGCCGCCGCGCGGAGGATGCCGCCTTCTTCCACGACGGTGCGGAAGATCTCCAGCGAGTCGAGGTCGATGCTTCTCATTAAGAGAACGATTCGTCAGGATTATTCATTTGTGCGAAGCGGCCATTCTCGGTCTAATCCGGGGTCATGTCCAACGGCCACCGCATCTCTCCCGCTGCCGTCGCGTTCGCAGGCGTGCTGTCGCTTGCCGCGGCGATGGGCATCGGCCGCTTCGCCTTCACGCCCTTGCTGCCGCTGATGCTGCACGAGGGCCAGCTCGACCTGGCGGCCGGCGGCTGGATCGCGGCCGCCAACTACGCGGGCTACCTCGCGGGTGCGGTGACCGCGTCGCGCATGCGCTGGAGCGCCGTGCGCCTCGGGCTGGTCGCGCTCATCGCGACGGCCTTGCTCACCGCGGCGATGGCCCTGCCGGTCGGTGCCTGGGGCTGGGCCGTCCTGCGCTTCGTCGCCGGCGTGGCGAGCGCGTGGGCCTTCGTCGCCACCGCGATGTGGTGCCTCGGCGCTCTCGCGCGCCTCGATCGCGCCCATTACGCGGGACCCGTGTATTCGGGCGTGGGCTTCGGCATCGCACTGGCCGGGCTGTATTGCATGGCGGCCGCTTCGCTGCACGAAAGCGCCGCGACGATGTGGGTGCAGCTCGCGCTGGTCTGCGTCGTGCTCTTCGTGCCGGTGGCGCTCGTGCTGCGCGCGTCCCACGTGCATGCGGTGCACGCTGCGCCTGCCGTGCAGCAACACGCGGCGGCGCGCGAGCCCGTCGGCATGCGCGCGCTCGTGGGGTGCTATGGCGCGCTCGGCTTCGGCTACATCCTGCCGGCGACCTTCCTGCCGGTGCTGGCGCGCTCATTGGTCGACGACCCGCGGCTGTTCGGCCTCGCGTGGCCGGTGTTCGGCGTGACGGCCGCCGCGTCGACGTTCATCGCGGGCTGGGCGCTGCGTCGCTACACGCGACTGCAGGTCTGGGCCGTTGCCAACATCGTGATGGCGATCGGCGTGCTGCTGCCGAGCCTGTGGCTCAATGGCTGGACCATCGGGCTGTCCGCGCTGTGTGTCGGCGGCACGTTCATGATCGTCACGCTGGCCGGCGTGCAGGAGGTCCGCGCGCGAGCGCACGGCGACGCGACACCGCTGGTCGCGCGCATGACGGCATCGTTCGCGCTCGGCCAGATCGCGGGCCCGATCGCGTCGTCGCTGCTGCTGCACGTCCCCGCGTTCAGGCAGGACGGCTTGAACATCGCGCTGCAGATCGCGGCTGCCGCGCTCTTTGCCGCCGCCGTCGGCGTGTGGCGGCTCGGCGCATCGTCCGGAACATTGCAAGACGACAAGGAGGTTTCGCATGCCCGGTGAGCTGGCGTTGGTCAGGAACCGGTCAGCCGCGCGCGGCGAGCATCGGTGCGTGGTGGGGAAAAAAACAGAGGAGACTCGTGGCCAAGCCGGGGTGCGCGTGCTGCGCAGCCTGCGCCTTGTCTTCCACACGGTGAAGGGGCACTTCCGCGACATCGAGCGCAAGGCCGGCGTGTCGGGCGCACAGGTCTGGGTGCTGAGCGTCGTGGGCGACCGCCCGGGCATCCGGCTCGGCGAACTCGCCAAAGCC
>DATBPW010000039.1:0-5715 GCA_036561125.1 Ramlibacter sp.
CAGCAGCGCGTCGCGCTCGCCATTGTTGATGAAGCAGTGCGAAATGCCCGTGCCCGCGGGAAACGCCGCGAAGTCGCCGGCGACCATGCGATGGATCGCTCCGTCGATCCACGCGTCGACTTCGCCGTCGATCACGTAGACGAACTCCTCTTCGCTCGACTCCGCGTGCGGCCACGACGAACGCGAGCCGGGCGGCAGCCGCTGCACGTTGATGCCGATGCGCTGCAGCCCCGCGGCGCGTCCGATGCCGCGCGTCGGACCCATCGGTTCGTCGCTTTGCGGGTAAACGTGGGTCGATTCGGGGACGTCGCGCGTCGCGACGATGAAGGAAGGTCGTTGTGCCATCGTCTAGCCGCCTTGGAACCCGCCGGAGCGGCAGGTGAGCACGAGCGTGTCGCGCCAGCCGCCCGCGCCGAGCGGCTGGATCGGCGTCGACTCGTGGATCACGCGGGAGTCGTCGAGCAGCAGCAGCGACCACGGCTCGGTGAGCGTGAAGCGTTCACCGCGCGGGCCGTCGGCTTCGAACACGCGCGTCTCGCCGCCCTTGATGCCTTCGCGCGCCACGAGGAACACGGCGACGACGTCGACGCCGTCGCGGTGCGCGCCTTCGGGCGTGGGCCGGCCGATGCCGCCTTCGGTGTCGATGCGGAACTGGTGCGCCTCGACGAACCACCGGCGCCCGCCCTTGAGCGCCGTGCTCACGCGCGCGAGCCAGCGCAGCAGCGCGCCCCACGCATGCGATTGCGCGACTTGTGGCGTGACGGGTTCGAACCAGCGCTGCATGCCGCCGTGCAATGCGTTGTATTCCACGGGCTGCCAGTGCGCGCGGTGCGGCGCGAGCACCACTCCATCGCCTTCGACCACGAAGGACGAATGTCGCCGCTTGCGATAGTGGCCGCCGTCCTTCAGGTATCGGTCCGGCGTGAGGTCGTCCCAACTCGCACGCAGCGCCATGAGCTCATCGAGCGAGCATCCCGCCAGCTCGCACACGTCGCGCGGCGCCAGCACGGCGTAGCCGCGATCGCGCATGACGGCGTCGAGCTGCGAGGGATGCGTGAGGATCGGGGCGGGAAGGTTCACGCCCCCAAGCTTAAGCCAAGGGCTTGAGTCGCGCGAGGATCGTCGGGAAGAACTCGGCGACGCACGGATGCGCCGGCAGCGCCTCCTTCATCGTGCGCACCGTGCCGCCCGCAGCCATGTAGTTCGTGAAGATGTGCAGGATCTCGTCGGCGCTGATGCCGACCATCGCGAAGCCGAGGAAGCGGTCCGTGTCCGCGTCCACCAGCAACTTGATCAGGCCGGCGGTTTCGCTTTCCTCTTTCGCGCGGCTGACGTTCTTCATTTCGAACGTCGCCACCAGCACGCGCCTGCCCGACGCGCGCGCTTCGCCCTCGGAGATGCCCACGCGCGCGAACGGCGGGTCGGTGAACATGGCATAGCACATCGTGCGGTCGTCGGCCGAGCGATTGCCGCCGTCGTGGTTGGCCAGCACGATCTCGTGGTCGTGGTAGCTCGTGTGCGTGAACGCGCCGCGCTTGTTGATGTCGCCCAGCGCCCAGATGCCGGCAACGTTCGTTTCGAGCCGGCCGTTGGTCGGCACGAACCCGCGCGTGTCGGTTTCGACTCCGACCGATTTCAGGTTGAGCTTCTCCGTGTTCGGCAGCCGCCCGGTCGCGACGAGCACGTGCGAGCCTTCGATGCGTTCGCTGCCGACGGTCACGGCGATGCCGTCGCCCGCGCGCTCGACCTTCGTCACGGCCCGGCCGGTGACGATGCGCAGGCCCTCGCCCTCGAGGAAGCCCGCGATCGACTGCGTGATGTCCTCGTCTTCGCGCGCGGTGATGCGCGGCGCGGTTTCGATCACCGTCACCTGCGAGCCGAGCCGCCGGAAGATCTGGCCCATCTCCAGGCCGATGTAGCTGCCGCCGATCACGATGAAATGCTTCGGCAGCGTGCGCAGCTGCATCAGGCTCGCGTTGTCCAGGTAAGGCACGTCCGCCAGGCCGGGGATCGGCGGAATGAAAGGCCGCGTGCCGGTATTGAGGTACACGCGCTTCGCACGCACCTGCGCATCGCCGGCCTGGATATCGAATGCGCCATCGCTGCGGCCCGCGAACGACGCCCACTCGCGGACGAGCGTGAGGTTCTTCGTGTGGGCCACCCAGCCCTCGAGGCCCGTGCGCGATGCGTCGACGCGCTCTTGCATGCGGTTCATCGCGGCCGCGAAATCGACGGTGACCTCGCCGGTGCGCACGCCGAATTCCGCCGCGCGCCGCGCGAGGTATGCGACGCGCGCGCTCTTGCGCAGCGTCTTCGTCGGCGTGCACCCGTTGTTCACGCACGTGCCGCCGAGCGCGACGGCCTCGAACAGCACGACTTTCTCGCCGCGCGATGCGAGCGCGACCGCCAGCGCCGGGCCGGCCTGGCCGGCGCCGATGACGGCGGCGTCGAATTCGGGAACTGCGGCCATGGTCGCTCCTCGTTGTCACCCCGGCGCAGGCCGGGGTCGTTGGCGGTGGTGATCGTGCGCCCGAATTACCGCCGACGATCCCGGCCTGCGCCGGGATGACCGTTGTGCGGCGCTGCGCGCCTCACTCGGTCACCTTCACGCCCTTCCAGAACGCCACGCGGTCGCGGACCATTTCCGCTTCGGGCTTCGGGTCGGGGTAAAACCACACCGCGTCGGGGTTGAGCTCCCCGTCCACCAGTAGCGAGTAGTAGCTGGCCGTGCCCTTCCACGGGCACACGGTGTGGGTATTGCTGAAGCTCGTGAATTCGCGCTTGAGCGAGCTCGCGGGGAAGTAGTGGTTGCCTTCGACGACCACCGTGTCGTTGCTTTCGGCGAGCGTGACGCCGTTCCAGGTCGCTTTCATGTCGCCTCTCCTTCAGGCCGGCGCATCCAGCCAGTGGACGCTGAACAATCGGTCGGGGTCGGTCCACACCGGGCCGGGACGGAACCCGGCGTCGAGCGCGAGGCGGTGCAGCCCTTCGATGGTGAACTTGTACGAGTTCTCGGTGTGGATCGTTTCGCCTTCGTCGAACACGAAGCGCTCGGCGCCCCACGCGACCTCCTGCCGTTCGCGGCTGACCAGGTGCATCTCGATGCGCGAGCGCGGCGCGTTGAAGAACGCCCCGTGCCAGAACTTCGCGGCGTCGAAGCGCGTGCCCAGCTCGCGATTCGCGCGCGCGAGCAGGTTCAGGTTGAATTGCGCCGTCACGCCCTGCGCGTCGTTGTACGCCGCGTGCAGCACGCCCGGGTCCTTGACGAGGTCGGCGCCGAGCAGCAGCGCGCCGCCGCGCAGCACCTGCCCCGCCACGACGAGGAAGTGCAGCGCCTCCTCGGGCGTGAAGTTGCCTATGGTCGAACCCGGGAAGAAGCCGACGCGCTTGCCCGCGTGCGGCGGCGCTGCCGGCAGCAGCAGGCGTTGCGTGTAATCGGCCACCACGGGCTGGACGTCCAGGCCGGGGTAGTCGTCCTGCAACTCGGCCGCGCAGCGCGACAGGTGCTCACCCGAAATGTCGATCGGCAGGTAGCGCGCGGGCTGCTGCATGCGATCGAGCAGCAGCCGCACCTTGCGCAGCGAGCCGGCGCCGAACTCGACGATCTCCGCGCGCGGGCCCATCTGGCGTGCGATGTCGCCCGCGTGCCGCGTGAGGATGTCGAGCTCCGTGCGCGTCGGGTAGTACTCCGGCAGTTCACAGATCGCGTCGAACAGTTGCGAGCCGCGTTCGTCGTAGAACCACTTGGGAGAGATCGTGCGCGGCCGCGCGGCCAGGCATGCGCGCATCTCGCGCGCGAAGCCCGACGCTGCGGGCGCCGCATCGTTGCGCGCTTCGGCCTGGCGTTGTCCACGCATCATCATGACGCATCCCGCGCAAGGCGCAGGCCCGAGAACTGCCAGCGCGCAGCCGGCGGGAAGAAGTTGCGGTAGGTGGCGCGTGCGTGCCCCGCGGGCGTGGCACTGCTCGAGCCGCGCAGCACGAGCTGGCCGACCATGAACTTGCCGTTGTATTCGCTGACGGCGCCGGAAAGCGGCCGGAAACCGGGGTAAGGATCGTACGAAGACCGCGTCCACTGCCACGCGTGGCCGTCCATCTCGCGGATGCCGGGCGCGTCGAACGCAGCCTCCCACTCGAACTCCGTCGGCAGGCGCGCACCGCTCCACTCCGCATACGCCGCCGCTTCATAGAAGCTCAGGTGCGTGACGGGCGCGTGCCAATCGAGTGGACGCACGCCATGCAGGCCGAATGCCTGCCACTGCGGCGAATCCGTGCGCGGGTCGCCCGGCGCGATCCAGTACAGCGGGTGCTTCCACCCGCCCGCCTGAACGGCGGCCCAGCCGTCGGACAACCACAAGGCCGCGCGCTCGTAGCCGCCGTCGGCGATGAAGTCCGCGTATTCGCCGCACGTCACGAGCCGGTCGGCGATCGCATACGGTGCGAGCAGCACGTCGTGGCGCGGTGTCTCGTTGTCGAAGCCGAAGCCTTCGCCTGAATGGCCGACGCGCACCACGCCGCCCGGCCGGTCGATCCACGACGGCGCCGGTTCGGCGGACGCGAGCCTCAGGGTCACCGGCTCGTTGGGGTGATAAGCGGGCAACAGCGGGTTGCACCCGAGCGTGTACAGGATGTCGGTGAGGATCAGTTCCTGGTGCTGCTGCTCGTGGTTGACGCCCAGTTCCACCAGCGCGGCGGCAGCCTGCCACGCGTGGGCATCGGCCGACGCGATGAACGACAGCATGGCCTCGTCGACGTGCGCGCGATAGCGATGCACTGCCTCGAGCGAGGGCCGCGTGAGCAGGCCGCGCTGCGGACGCGGGTGGCGCGGCCCCAGCGATTCGTAGTACGAATTGAAGAGGTGGAAGAAGCGCCGGTCGAACGGCTCGTAGCCCGGCGCGTGCTCGCACAGCACGACCGCTTCGAAGAACCAGGTGGTGTGCGCGAGGTGCCACTTGGTCGGGCTCGCATCGGGCATCGGCTGGACGCACTGGTCCTCGGCCGTCAGCGGCGCGGCGAGCGCCACCGAGTGCGCCCGCACGCTGGCGAAGCGCTCCTGCAATGCGGCCCGCGTCGGGGCGACTGCGCCGGCTGGCGCGGATGAAAAGGGCACGGCTAAGCCTCCAGCTTTGAGTCGGGTTCCCCTGCAAAATCATTACAGCACAAGCTCAGCGCGGCCGTGTGGCAGCGCCTGTCACTGCTGACAAGTCCGGGGGCTTTAAAGGATCACGACATCGGCCGCACGGTCGATCCGTCGACCACCACGCGCGACCCCGCGGCCAGCGCGCCGCGCTGCTCGACGGTGCGAATCGTGCCGTCGTCCATGCGCACGTGCATCTGGTAGGCGTGCGGCTCCTTGCTGCCGCGGTCGTACACGCCCACCACCATTTCCACCACGCCGCATTCGCGGCACGCGGCCGCACCGCCCATCGAACTCGTCGCGGGCGCGTTCAGCGGCGGTGCCTGAACGACGGCGACGTTGGCGACGGGTGCCGCCGCGCGCTGCGAGAACTGCGGCGCGGGCGCCGGGTCGCTGTGCCGCGCCATCACGGCCGCGGCGACGGCGACCACCGCGACAGCGACCACGGCCATCGCGGGCACGAGCGTTTCGCCGCGCGTCGGCGGGGCGAGCCGATCCTCGCCGTCGTTGTCGGGTTCCATGCATGCACTTGTAGCGGCAGGCGCAGCCCGGCCGCTGTAGGAGCACGCGGCTGTCGC
>DATBPW010000040.1:0-3609 GCA_036561125.1 Ramlibacter sp.
GAAGTTGCTCTGATAGCATGCCTGCTCGCCCACGCGGGCGACCGCATTCGCATGTTCGCTTTCATCCTGCGCCGCCTGCTCCAGGCCGCGATCGTCATGGTCGTGGTCGCGTTCATCGCCTTCCTGCTGTTCCAGTACGTCGGCGACCCGGTGACGTTCATGCTCGGGCAGGACGCCACGCCGCAGCAGCGAGCCGACCTGGCGCACGACCTTGGCCTCGACCAGCCGTTCTACATCCAGTTCGTGCACTTCCTCGCCAATGCGGTTCAGGGCGAGTTCGGCCTGTCGCTGCGCCAGGGCGCGAAGGTGTCGCGCCTGATCGGCGAGCGCTTTCCCGCGACGCTCGAACTCTCGGTGGTCGCCGGCATCCTCGCGATCGTGATCGGCATCCCGATGGGCGTGTACGCGGCGTTGCGGCGCGGCTCGTTCCTGTCGCAGGCGTTCCTCACGTTCTCGCTGCTCGGTGTGTCGCTGCCGACGTTCCTGATCGGGATCCTGCTGATCCTCGTGTTCTCGGTGATGCTCGGGTGGGCGCCCAGCTTCGGGCGCGGTGACGTCGTGAAGCTCGGCTGGTGGACCAGCGGCCTGTTCACGCGCGACGGCTGGGCGCACCTGGTGCTGCCGTCGATCACGCTGGCCATCTTCCAGCTCACGCTGATCATGCGCCTCGTGCGTGCGGAGATGCTCGAGGTGCTGCGCACCGACTACATCAAGTTCGCGCGCGCCCGCGGCCTGCCCGATCGCGCGATCCACTTCGGCCACGCGCTGAAAAACACACTGGTGCCGGTGATGACCATCATCGGCCTGCAGCTCGGCACGCTCATTGCGTTCTCGATCATCACGGAGACGGTGTTCCAGTGGCCCGGCATGGGCCTGCTGTTCATCCAGGCCGTGACCTTCGCCGACATTCCCGTCATGGCCGCGTACCTGTGCCTGATCGCGCTGATCTTCGTGATCATCAACCTGGTCGTGGACATGCTGTATTTCGCCGTCGACCCGCGCCTGCGCGTCGACGCTTCACGAGGACACTGATGCTAGCCCCGCGTCTCAAGGCCAACGGCCGTGCCTTCGCGCACATCGCGCAGTACATCCCGGAGCTCACCGCGCTGCGGCGCGACCTGCACGCGCATCCCGAACTCGGCTTCGAGGAGGTCTACACCGGCGCACGCGTCGTCGACGCGCTCAAGGTGTGCGGCGTCGACGAGATCCACACCGGCATCGGCAAGACCGGCGTCGTGGCGGTGATCCGCGGGAAGAAGGACACGGGCAAGCGAATGATCGGCCTGCGCGCAGACATGGACGCCCTGCCGATGCCGGAGCAGAACGACTTCGCCTGGAAGTCCGCGAAGCAGGGCCTGATGCACGGCTGCGGCCACGACGGCCATACGGCGATGCTCGTCGGCGCTGCGCGCTATCTCGCGGAGACGCGCGACTTCGACGGCACTGCGGTGCTCGTGTTCCAGCCCGGCGAAGAAGGCTTCGCCGGTGCGAAGGCCATGATCGACGACGGCCTGTTCGACCGTTTCCCGGTCGAATCGATCTACGCGATGCACAACTGGCCCGCGATGAAACCGGGCACCATCGGTATCAACATGGGTGCGATGATGGCGGCGGCCGACCGCGTGACGATCGAGATCACGGGCAAGGGCGGCCACGGCGCGCATGCGTACCTCGCGATCGACCCGGTGCTCGTGGCGGCGCACATCATCACGGCGGCGCAGAGCATCGTGTCGCGCAACGTGCGGCCGATCGACAGCGCGGTGGTGAGCCTGTGCGCGATCCAGGCCGGCGACCTGCACGCAATGAGCGTGATCCCCGGCAGCGCGACGATCGTCGGCACGATCCGCACGTTCAAGACCGAGGTGCAGTCGCTGGTCGAAAGGCGCCTGCAGGAGATCGCATCGGCGGTGGCGCTCGGCTTCGGCGCAACGGCGTCGGTGCAGTACCACCGCTCCTATCCCGCGACGATCAACACGCCCGACGAAGCGGCGTTCGCCGCCGATGTGGCCGAAAGCCTGGTCGGCGCCGAACACGTCGATCGCGACATGGAGCCGAGCATGGGCGCCGAGGATTTCTCGTTCATGCTGCAGAACAAGCCCGGTGCGTACCTGCGGCTCGGGCAAGGGCAGGAGAACTGCTTCCTGCACAACGCCCGCTACGATTTCAACGACGACGTCCTGCCGCTCGGCTCCGCGATGCACGCGAGCCTGGTCGAGCAGGCGCTGCCCCTTGCCGCGTGAGCGGATCATCAACCCGAGGAGATAGAAGATGAAATTGAAAGCCTCGCTGCTCGCTGCCGCGGCAGCGCTTGCCCTGATGTCGTCCGGCGCGTATGCCGTGACGCTGAGGATCGCCGACCAGGGCGATGCATTGTCGATGGACCCGCACTCGCTGAACGAATCGCTGCAGCTCACGGTGCTGGAGAACGTGTACGAGCCGCTCGTCGGCCGCGACAAGAACTACAAGCTGGTGCCCGCGCTCGCGACGGCGTGGAAGCAGACCTCGCCGACCACGTGGCACTTCGACCTGCGCAAGGGCGTGCAATTCCACGACGGCACGCCGTTCACCGCCGACGACGTGATCTTCAGCTGGCAGCGCGCCAAGGATCCCGGCAGCGACATGAAGACGTATGTCGGCCAGATCAAGGACATCAAGAAGATCAACGACTGGTCGATCGACATCACGACGACGCAGCCGTTCCCCATCCTGCCCGACCTGTTCTACCGCTGGTTCATCATGAGCAAGAAGTGGTGCGAGCAGAACCAGGCGGTGCACCCGGTCGACCGTCGCAAGGGCATCGAGAACGCCGCGTCGTTCCGCGCCAACGGCACCGGCCCGTACCGCCTGCGCGAGCGCCAGCCGAACGTGCGCACGACCTTCGTGCGCAACGGCAACTACTGGGGCAAGGTCGACGGCAACGTCGACGAGGTGATCTTCAACGTGATCGGCAACGACGCGACGCGCGTCGCCGCGCTGGTCTCCGGCGAGGTCGACTTCATGGAGCCCGTGCCGGTGCAGGACATCGAGCGCATCAAGGCCTCGCCCAACCTCAAGGTGCTGCAAGGCCCCGAGCTGCGCGTGATCTTCCTGGGCATGGACCAGAAGCGCGACGAGCTGCTGTTCTCGAACGTGAAGGGCAAGAACCCCTTCAAGGACAAGCGCGTGCGCCAGGCCTTCTACCAGGCCATCGACATCGAAGGCATCAAGCGCAGCGTGATGCGCGGCGCCTCGAACCCGATTGCCGAGATGTGGCCGCAGCAGGTCAACGGCTTCGCGGCGGACCTGAACAAGCGCCTGCCGTTCGATCCCGAAGCTTCGAAAAAGCTGCTGGCCGATGCGGGCTACCCGAACGGCTTCGAGGTGAAGATGAACTGCCCGAACGACCGCTACGTCAATGACGCCGCGATCTGCCAGGCGGTGACCGCGAACCTCGCGCGCGTCGGCGTGAAGGTCACGCTGGAGGCGGAAACCAAGGGCACGTACTTCCCGAAGATCCTGCGCCGCGACACGAGCTTCTACATGCTCGGCTGGACGTCGAGCACGGTCGACGCGCACAACGTGCTGTACTCGATCATGTCGACGCCGGGTGAGGGCGGCCGCGGGCAGTTC
>DATBPW010000041.1:0-6088 GCA_036561125.1 Ramlibacter sp.
GGCCGTGGACGTGAATCGGGCGGCGCGCGCGGCCGTCAAGCACCAGCGCGCGTGTCTGCTGTGGTTCACGGGGCTGTCGGGGGCGGGGAAATCGACGATCGCCAACCTGGTCGACAGGAAGCTTCACGGCATGAGCCGCCATACCTATCTGCTGGATGGGGACAACGTGCGGCACGGCCTGAACAAGGATCTGGGATTCACCGACGCCGATCGCGTCGAGAACATCCGCCGCGTCGCCGAGGTGGCGCGCCTCATGGTCGACGCCGGGCTCATCGTGGGGACGGCGTTCATCTCGCCGTTCCGGGCCGAGCGGTGCATGGCGCGGTCGCTGGTGGAACCGGACGAATTCATCGAGATCCATATCGACGTTCCGCTCGCGGTCGCGGAGCAGCGTGACGTGAAGGGCCTGTACAAGAAGGCGCGGCGCGGGGAGTTGAAGAACTTCACCGGCATCGACTCGCGCTACGAAGAGCCGGAAACGCCGGAGCTGCGGATCGCGACCGAAAGCGTCAGCGCTGAGGATGCGGTGGAGCGCGTGATCGCGCTGCTGCGCGAGCGGAAGGTGATTCCTTAAGCCTGTCACACCGGCTTTGCTGCTTGTCACCCCGGCGCAGGCCCGAGAAGCTTCTTCATCTCAATCAACCCTTCCCGCACCGTCGGAAACTTCAGTCTCACCCGCAGCTCCTTCTTCAGCCGCACATTCGAGAGCCTGCGCGACTCGTTCATGAACGACAGCGCATTGAGCGTGAGCTCCTGCTTCGCCGCAGAGCGCGGCACACGTTTCGGCCGCGGCAGCTCGAAGATGTCCGCGGCGAGCTGGTAGTAATCGCCCGCCATCAACTGCGTGTCGTCGGTGGCGTTGTACGTGCGTTGCGCCCGGCCGCGCCACATCGCGGCAATCACGGCATGCGCGAGGTCGTCGGCGTGAATGTGGTTGGTGTACACGTCGTCCTCAGGGCGCAACACGGGCGCGCCTTGCAGGAGCCGGTCGCGCGCGTTGGGCGAGCGGCCCGGCCCGTAGATGCCCGGCACACGCAGGACCGAAACGGGAACGCCTATGCGTCGCCCGAAATGGCGCACCAGCCGCTCGGCATCGATGCGGCGCTGGGCGCGCGGCGTGCGCGGATTCGGCGGGCGCGCTTCGGTCACCAGCGCGCCCTGGCAGTCGCCGTACACGCCGCTCGTGGATGCGTAGACGAAACTGCGCGGCGGCGTTCGCAAGCCCAATGTGCGTGCGAGCGCCTGCGTGCGGAAGTCGCGCCACCACGCGCCGGATTGCTCGTTGGCAGGTGGCGCAAGATGGATCACGCGCGTGGCGATGCCCGCCAGACGGCGCAACGAGGCCGGCTCGTCGAGGTTGCCTGCCAACGGCGCCACTCCTGCATGCCGCAGCCCTTGCGTGCGTGAAGGCGTCGTCGTCAATGCGCGCATCACCACTCGCGCTTTCAACTGCTGCGCAACCCGCAGCCCGACATCGCCGCAACCGACGATGAGCAAGCGCTCGCGGCGGAAGCGCGACGGCAGGGCGCCGAGGGGGCTTTGGTTTGAAGGCAAAATCTGACTGCGGATCGATCGAACAGCGACCGCCCGAGGATACCCAAACATGACAAGCGATTCGCCAGCCGCAGGGCCGTTCCAGGTCACGGTCCAGCCCAGCGGGCGCGCGTTCACCGTCGACAGCGGCGAGCCCATCCTGCAGGCCGCCATTCGCCAGGGCGTCGGCATGCCCTACGGCTGCAAGGACGGCGCGTGCGGGTCGTGCAAGTGCAAGAAGCTCGAAGGCACGGTCGTGCACGGCACCCACCAGGCCAAGGCCCTCAATGCGGAAGAGGAGGCTGCCGGGTACATCCTCACGTGCTGCGGCGTGCCGCAGACGGACCTCGTGCTCGAATCGAAGCAGGTCACCGACGAGAGCGCGTTCCCCATCCGCAAGATGCCCTCACGCGTGCTGTCGATCGAGAAGCGCTCGCACGACGTCGTGGTGCTGAAGATGCAATTGCCCGCGAACGACACGATGCGCTTCCACGCGGGCCAGTACGTCGAATTCATCCTGCGCGACGGCGCGCGCCGCAGCTACTCGATGGGCAACGCGCCACACAACCTGATGCAGGTCACCGGCCCGGGCACGACCGCGCCGGTGATCGAGCTGCACGTGCGCCACATGCCCGGCGGCAAGTTCACCGACCACGTGTTCACGGCGATGAAGGAAAAGGAGATCATGCGCATGGAAGGGCCGTACGGCAGCTTCTACCTGCGCGAGGACTCCGGCAAGCCGATGATCCTGCTCGCATCGGGCACGGGCTTCGCGCCGATCAAGGCGATCATCGAGCATATGCAGTTCAGGAACACGCAGCGGCCCGCGACGTTGTATTGGGGCGGGCGCCGGCCGCTGGACCTCTATCTCGACGACTGGGTGCAGGCGAAGCTCGCGGAGATGCCGAACCTCAAGTACGTGCCGGTGGTTTCCGACGCGCTGCCGGAAGACAACTGGACCGGCCGCACGGGCTTCGTGCATCGCGCGGTGATGGAGGACTTCCCCGACATGACGGGGCACCAGGTGTATGCGTGCGGCGCGCCGATCGTCGTGGATTCGGCGCGGGCGGAGTTCAGCGCAAAGTGCCAGCTACCCGCCGACGAGTTCTACGCCGATTCGTTCACGACGGAAGCCGACAAGCACGGCACGACCGCGTGAGCGGTCACGCGGCTTCGCGCAGCCGTTCCTGCAACGCGCGATAGTCCGTCTTGCCCGTCACGCCGAGCGGCAATTCGTCGGTGACGATGAAACGGGCCGGCACCATGTATTCGGGCAGCCGGCCCTTCAAGAGGTCGGCCAGTTCGCCCACGTCGACTTTCGGCTCCACGACGAAGCACACCAGGCTGTCCGCCGAAACTTCGCCGTCGCGGATCAGGGGAACGACGGCTGCCTGCGAGCACCTCGCGGCATCCCGCACGGCCGACTCGCACTCCTGCAACTCGACGCGATAGCCGCGAACCTTGACTTGCCGATCGACCCGGCCCAGGTAGCGGTAGCCGACTTGCGGATCGAAGACCGCGAGGTCGCCGCTGCGGTACCAGCGCAGGCCTGCTTGCACCGCGAAGCGTTGCGCATCGGCGTCGGGATTGCGCCAGTAGCCGTGCGTCACCTGCGAGCCTGACTGCATCAACTCGCCCGCCTCGCCGGCGCGCAGCACACGCCCGCCCTCGTCCCAGACCTGCAGCATCTGCCCGGGGAACGGATGCCCGATCGGTATCACGTCGGGCAATTCGGCTTTCGGGTCGATGCGGAAGTGCGTGAAGAACACCGTGGCTTCGGTCGGCCCCCAGAGATTCACGAACTGCGCGTTCGGTGCGGCCTCGCCCATCACCTGCACGACATTTCGCGTCACCGCCTCCGCGCCCAGGAAAGCGAGCCGCAGTTTCGGCAATGCGCCGCGCGGCAGCATGCGCGCACGCGCGGCGAGCGCCACCGAAGACGGCACGATCAGCATCACCGTGGTCTCGAGCTCCTGCGCATAGCGCGGCCACATCAACGCACCCGTGGCCGGGACCGGGCACAGCGTCGCACCGACCCACCAGCACCATGCGAACTCCTGCACCGATGCGTCGAACGAAAGGTCCGCGAGCTGGCTCATGCGATCGTCTGGCGATGCGGGATAGAGCGACTGCAAGTTGCCGAGGAACGCTTCGAGATTCTCGAAAGTGATGGGCACGCCCTTGGGCTTTCCGGTCGAGCCCGACGTGAACATCAGGTACGCGAGGCCCGTTGTCGCAGGCAAAGCGGACGGCGCGCAAGGAAAGAACGTGGCTTCGGCCTCGGTCACCTCGATGCCGGTTGCGGTGCCCATCACCTCGCGCGCAAGGTCGAGCGAGTGCGGGCCCACCAGGACTCCGCGCGCGCCGGAGTCGGCGAGGATCGCGCGGCATCGATCGACGGGGAACTTGTGGTTCAGTGCCACATAGGCCGCACCCGAGAGCCAGATCGCGAGAATGAACGTGAAGTCGTGCGCGCTGCGCCGCCCGAGGAATGCGACGCGGTCGCCCGCGCGAACGCCCTGCGATTGCAGCATCGACGCGAGGCGCTGCGCGGTGGCCCACAGCTGGCCGTAACCCATCGCCTTGCCATCGGACAGCACGGCGGGGTGTGCGGGATCCTTCAAGGCAGCGGCTTCGATGCGCCGCAGGATTTCTGGATGAAGCTCAGGCAATCTTCGCCTCGATCGCCCGCACGAGGTCACCCACCGAACGCAGCCCGTCGATCTCGGCCGCCTTGAAGCGGAAGCCCCAGCGCTCCTCGCAAGCCAGCAGGATCTCGACGTTGGCGAAAGAATCCCACCGGTCGAGCGAGCCGGTCTGCATGTCCGGTCGCAGTTCGATCGATGCGTCGCGCAGTTGCTCGCGGAAAATCTGCTGGACACCCGCCAGCACGGAATCGGTCATCGCTTGTTGAAATGCTTGTGACAGGCCCTGACGATCCGGTTCCAGTGGTCGAAGCGTGCGTGCGGCAATGCGTCGGGCAGGAAGCCAAGGACAAGGCCGGGGCGCTGGATGCGAACGCTGCCCGCCTTCTCGTCACCCTCGGCGCGCATGACGATGAGGACCTTGCGCACGCCGATGGAATCCAAGCCCGCGTGGATTCGGTCGACCTGGGTGTCATCGAGCCGGCCGTCGGTCTTGTACACGAAGATCTTCTCGCCTTCGGCTGCGGTCTCCATGAACTTGCGCTTGAGGAAGGCCTGGCGGCGCGTGAGCTGTGCGAGCAATGCGTTCGCGTCTTGCACCTCCGCGATGTTCACGCGCGTGTGCGACACCGTCCCGTATTCCGTTTCGCGAAGCATGTACTCGAATTGCGGATTGCCATGCAGGTGATACCGCTCTGGTTTTTCGTAGCCTTCGAACCGGTCCGCCAGCATGCGAATGAGGCTCTCCGGCTGCACCTGCGTCCATCGCAACAACGCCATGGGCTCCGCACCGTGCCGGCGCTGGGCCGAACCGAATTCGCAATTGTTCCCCACCGGCTCGAACTGCTCGTAGATCGCCGTCAGGCCGTCGCCGACCACCGCTGGCCGGCTGCGCAGTTGCAGGACGTCGTTGACGTCCTTTGCGAGGAGATCGTCCACCTGCACGAGGCCGAGCAGTTTTGTCCTGAAAACTTCGAGTTGCGCGCCGAAATCCTTCGACGCACCCGCGCGTGCGCGTAGCTGGTCGATTTCGGCCAGCGCAATGGGCAAGCCGCGCGACATTCCCCGGCGGTCCAGCTCGAACGAGATCCAGTTGAACTGCGCTCGCATGTGGTCGGGATAGCGCTCGGCGATGTCGCGCATGCCCTCCGCGGCTTCCTCGCGCCTGCCGCTGTAGGCAAGGCACACCGGAATACGCACGGCCGCTTCGATATGGCCCGGCGACAGCGCGAGCAGGTTTTGCCAGGCGTCGACTGCTTCGTCGTGCTGGCCGAGGCGCTCGTGAGAGCTCGCCTTGAGTCGGTAGAACTCCGCATGGTGGCGCCATTCTGGCGGGCCCTGGTCAAGCGCTTCCAGCGTTTCGCGGAACTTGGCGGCCTTGAATTTCGGGAGCACGTCGACGAACACGAGCGCGATGCCGAGTCTTTCGTAGCAAGGCGGCAGGTTTCGGCTCGCGACCGTGTTGTCGGGATCCGCCGCGAGCAGCCGTTCCCAGGCCTCGATCGCAGCTTCGTAGTGCAGCAAGGACTGGTGCGTGCGCGCCTCGAGTTCGAGCACGTCGCTGCGAGCGCGCAGGAGCGACGGCATGGCGGTGATGGCCGCAAGCGCCGCTTCATATTCGCGGCGGTCGAAGTGGCGGCGCGCTATTTCCAGGGACTCGTCGGCGACTTCCAGGAAATCGAAACTCAGATTTTCCATGACGCGCCCGAGTGTAGGGACCCAACCTGACCCCCAGCCGACCGGGCGGTTAACATTGGACAAATGAAACGTCGATTTCTCCTCACTGGCGCCGCTTCGTTGTGCGCCTTTCCCGCACTGAACGCCCTCGCGCAACAACGCCCAATCCGCATCATCGTCCCCTACGCCCCCGGCGGGCCCATCGACACCACCGCCCGCATCCTCGCCGAGAA
>DATBPW010000042.1:0-7170 GCA_036561125.1 Ramlibacter sp.
TTGGTGAACTGGCCCGTGATGAACGGCACGTTCTGGCCGACGACGATCTTCGCTTCCTCGTTGTCGAGCGTGAGCAGGTTCGGCGTCGAGAGCACGTTGCCCGCGTCGTTGGTCTGCAGGAAGTTGGCGATGGCGGTCAGCACGAAGTGGCCGGCGATCTTGCTCACGGCGCCGATGTTGATCCCGGTGGCCGGCAGCACGCTGCCGACGGTGCCGTTCTGAGTCGCGAGGCTGATGATCGACGGGTTGGTGCCGCCGCCCAGGCTGAAGTTGGTGCCGAGCACGCCGACCGTGCCGCTGTTCGTGTTGTTCAGGGGCGTCTGCCACTGGATGCCGAACTGTGCCGCCTTGTCGTCGTTCACCTGCGCGATGAGGCCCTCGATGTAGACCTGCGCGCGGCGCGAATCGAGGCGGTCGATGACCGCGCGGATCTGCCGGTATTGCGGCTCGGGCGCCGTGATGATCAGCGCATTGGTTGCAGGGTCGGCCTGGATCTGGCCGCCGGTCTGCACTTGCGCCGCGGGCGTGGTCGGTGCGGTCGCTGCGCTGGAGCCTCCGGATGCCGTGCCGGTGGTGCCGGCCGTGTTTGCGGACGCGACGTTCGAGGCCGCTGCGCCGCCTCCGCCCGCCGCGAATGCGCCACCCGTCGTCGTGTTGCCGGTGTTCATCGCCGCCATCGCGGCGCGCAGCGTCACGGCCAGGCGCGTCGCTTCGGCGTTCTTCAGGTACACGACCCAGATGTTGCCCGTCTCGGTGCCGCCGGGCTGGTCGAGTTTCTGCACGAGCGAGCGCACCAGCGCCAGGCGCGCCGGATTGGCCGCGCGCACCAGCAGCGCGTTGCTGCGGCCCTCCGCGATGATGGTGGTGCGGCCCGCCGCCTCGTTCGAGATCACGTTGCCCACTTGCGGTGTGCCGGGGATGCCGGTGGCGCCGCTCGAATCGATCAATCGCTGCACGACCGGCGCCACGTCCGACGCGACCGTGTGCTGCAGCGGGATCACGTCGACGTCGGTCGAGTTGGAGATGTCCAGGCTAGCGATGATGCGGCCGAGGCGCTGCAGGTTGTCCGCGTAATCGGTGATGACCAGCGAGTTCGTCGCCGGATCGACGTTGATCGTGTTGTTGGGCGTGATGAGCGGCCGCAGGATCGGCACGAGGTTGCCCGCCGGCTCGTAGTTCAGGCGGAAGATCTGCGTTTCGATCTGGCCGCCGCCCGCGGGCGCCGGGCCGGCATGCACGGCGCCGCCCTGCAGCTTCGCGTCCGCTTCGGGAACGAGCTTGAGGATGCCCGCCGAATCGACGATGGTGAATCCCGACAGGCGCAGCGCGGCGAGGAACTGGTTGTACGCCACCGACGGCGCCACCGGGCGGTCGGTGCTGAGCGTGATCGTGCCCTTCACGCGCGGGTCGACGACGATGTTGCGGCCCGTGATCGCGGCCATCGTGCGCGCGACCGCTTCGATGTCGGCGTTGACGAAATTCAGCGTGACGGGTTCGCGCGACGCGCGCGTGCGCTGCTGCGCGAAGGCCGGGCCGCTGCTCGCCGCGACGAGGAGCGCCAGGGCGAGGGCCAACGCGGATCCGGCTTTTTTGCTGCTTCGGGAGGGGGTCATGTTATCCGATCGAGATGATCGAGCGCGCGCCGCTGCGTCGCCCGATGATGTTCAGCAGGTTCGCGAGCGCTTCTTCGCGCCCGGGCGCGGCCGTGGCGACGCCGTTGAAATGCAGCCGCGAGCCGACCCATTCGCCGGTGCCGGAAAGCTGCAATGCGCCTTCGAGCGTTTCGAGCTGCAATGTCGGCGCCGCGCCGCCCGTGACGGTGATGCGATAGCTGCCCATGGGCCTCAAGGTCGAAAGGCGCGACGCCATGCGTTGCGCCTGCAGTTCGGCGCGCCCCGCGAGGGCCAGCCGGCCTTCGATCCATTCTACTGAAAGGCTTCGCGTCGAAAGGACCATGTCACCGTCGAGCTGGAGCGTGTTCCAGGGGGTGCCCAGCCCCGCGAGGATCGACGCGGGCCATTGCGTCTGGCCGTCGTCGAAATCGATCTTCGTGCCTTGCCAGGCGGGATGCACGTGCAGCATCAGCGGCTGTTGCGTGCAGCACGCGGTGAACAGTTCGACGCGCACGCCGTTCCAGCGCGGGCGCATGTGCCATTCGATCGGCGTGGGCAGCGCCAGGACGTCGGTGCTGCCCGCCCCGCCGGTGAATTGCAGGCGGGCGGTCCCGGCCCACAAGGTGCCTTGCGCATCGGCGAGCACGACGCGCCCATCGGTGGCGCTCTCGACGCGCGATGCGAGCCAGCTCGCGGGAATGAACAACACGATGGCCGCCGCCAGGCCGAGCACGAGCCCGGCCGCGGCCCAGGCCCAGGTCCCTCGCGGCGGTGCGATCGCGGCCGGCGTAGCCACTCAGGTGCGCGGCAGGACGAGCACGAGGTTGCCCTCCCACAGCCCGCTGGCGTTGCGAGTCAGGTGCGCGTCGCTCGGCAGCGAATGCGCGGCCGAGCGGGCCTGCGCGAGCCATTGCGCGAGCGCATCGGCCGGCACGCCGGCCACGGCCACTGTGACGCGATCGCCCGAAATGGTCATGCGTCCGGCGGTCCCCAGGCGCTGCTGCACGGACTGCTGGAGCTGGCGCATCGCCTCGTCGCGATTGGGCTTCGGTTGCGATTGCAGCGCCAGCGCCTGCGTCTTGAGCGCGGCCATGCGCTGCATCTCGCCGTCGAGGACGCGGCGCTGTTCATCGGCGGTGCGCAGCGTCGCGAGCGCCGGCCCGATCGCCAGCACCCAGACGAGTGCGAACACGATGACGGCCGCGGCGGCCAGCACCATCAGCTTTTCGCGCGGGGCGAGCGCGTTGAAGCGCGCACGCAGTGCTTCGACCTGCGCGTTCATGGCTGCGTCCCCGATGTGACGACGAGCGCGTCGGCGCTCGCCGTGGCGTTGTATCCGTACGCCTTCAGCGTCGAAGAAGCGGCGCGCGTTTCGTCCGGGTCGAGCGCGAGGCCGCGCAGGCGCAGCTCGCCGTTGCTGTAGTCGACCGCAGCCGCGGCCCGTTGCGGCGGCAGGGCCAGCGCGACAGCGCCGAGCATCGCTTCGAAGTCACGCCCCGATGCGACGCCGGTCGCCTGGCGCAAGGCGGCGACCTCGCGCTCCATCTGCACCGGGGCGTCGACCACCACCTTGACGTTCGGGAACGTGTCGGTCAGGGCGTGCCGCATCGCTTCGCGCTTGGTGTCCAGCGCCGAGCGTTCGCGCCAGGCCCACGCGTTCAGCCCCACCAGGTTGAGCACGACCAGCGCGATCGCGCCCCAGCGCGCGGGGCGCCATTGCGGCGACGACACGACGTCGCCCCACACCGCACCGAGCCGCTTCATCGCCTGCCCCGAGCTCGACAGGTCGAACTGCGCCAGGTTCCATTCCGATCGCGCGGCGCGCAGCCAGCGATCGCTCGGCTGCTGCAGCACGGGGCGGTGCTGCAGCAGTTGCTCCGCGAGCACGGCCACCGCGGGTTCCGCGACGCAAGCAGTGTCCTGGGGCAGCGACGGCAGCAGCGCGATGGCCGCCGGCGTCAATGGCCATGTCGTGACGCCGTCGGGCGTGACGGCTGCGAGCATCGGGTCGTCGGGGTCGCCCATCGCATACAGCGCGGGCTCGCCCTGCGGCGCGAACTCGGGAACGATGCGCGCGACGGAGTGGCCGGCCTGTTCGAGCAGTTGCAACGCGCCGCGCAGCCAGTCGCGGTTGCACGTCGCCACCCAGACCGGTTCCTGCGCGCGCGCGTGCGGCTGCAGCGCGAAGTGCAGCAGCTCGGGCTCGTCGAGCAGCCGGTCTTCGAGCAGGCCTTCAAGCACCGCGCGCAGACGCGGCGACCTAGCCGTCGTGCCCTTGGGCAACTCGATGCGGTGCCACGACAGCATCGCCGCGGGCACGATCGCCACCACCTCGCTGCCGGCGCGGCCGGGCGCGGGCAGCACCGATGCCTGCGCCGCGCCGGAGCGCACCGCGGTCACGCTGTCGTTCGTCACGACATAGGCGAACTCGGTCGCGGTGCTGACCGGGTGCGGTGGGATGACGACGACGAGTGCGCTCATGAAGGGGCGATTGTAGGAAGGGCGAGCTCAGCGTTGGGACATTGCCGCGCGCGCCAGCGTCGCCGGGTCGCCAGGGCCGCGCTCGCGCGTGATCACCGTGATCTTGTCGCCGGCCCGCTGCACGACCGAGCGCTCCTCGACCACGATCTTGCCCAGTCGCAGGCGCGCTTGCACTTCGAAGAAGTTGCTGCCCACGCCCAGTTCGCCGGGCTGGCCTTGCGGCATCTGCGGAGCGCCTCCGCTCAGGTGATTCTGGATGTCCTGGATGTCTCGGAAGTACGAGCCGCTGCGCACCTGCACGAGCCGCTGCGCTTCGGACAGGTCGAGATTGCCGTACGCGGCGATCGCTTCGGCGCTCGCGGTGTTGACGTTCACCTTGGTGTCATTGGCTGGAAGCACTGTCACGTAAGGCGCAAGCACGGCGATCGTCTGCGGGCTGACGCCCAGCCACACCAGTTGCGAAAGCTGCGTCGGCTTCAGGGGCGACTGGGCGGGCGGCGGCGAGACGAGCAGCGGCATGTTCGAGAACCGCAGGTTCTCGACGAGCTTGGCCAGCTCGCTTTGCGGCAGGTTCAGGATGTCGAACAGCCGCTGGAAGGCTTCGATCTGTTCCTGATTGGGCTGGCCCGTCGGGCCGATCATGTCGTTCACGTTCATCATCGACTGCAGGTCGACGATCTGTCCCGAGAGGAACGCATCCATGACCTCCGGGCCGATGTCCGTGCTCGTGTTGTTGTTGTCGGCGGCCAGGAAGCTCGACAGCCGCGCTTCCTGCAACGGCACGGCCCACGGCTCGCCGAGGTGGTCGATGGTCTGGGCCTGGCTGTTGCGCAGCCCGAGCGCATCCTCGCGCAGCAGCAGCCGCGCCCAGTCGAGCGCCCCGGTGAGGATCCAGCCGGACTGGATGCGCGCGCGCTCCGCCGTTTCGACTTCGACCGTGCGCCACTGCTGCCACAGCGATGCGGCGGCGAACGTGGCGACGAGCACGACCACCAGCATCGCCATCAGCAATGCCGCGCCGCGCTGGCCCGGGCGAAGCGTCTTTGTCATGGCGTCAGCTGCGGCCGCACCCAGTCGCGCGTGATGGTTCCGCCCAGGGCCTGGTCGGCCGGCAGCGCGAGCACGAGGCGCACGCCGTCGGGCGGCGTCCATGCCGCGCCGGAGACGGGCGCGGCGGTGCCGGACGAGGCGGGCAGGCTCGCCGTCGCGAGGATGCTCGAGGACGTGATCCCGCTCGACTGCGGGTTGGTCCACGCGCTGTCGCGAAAGAAGAAGATCTGCCAGTCGTCCAGCGGCGACACCGCCACTTCGTGCGGGTCGCGCGCCGGTCCCGCGTTCTGCGACCACAGGTCCGCCTGCTGCCAAGCCTGCTGCAGGTCGCCGAACGTGGTCACCGGATCCGATTGCCAGCGCAGCCACGTCGCGCGATCGCCGACGACGCGGCGCGTCCAGCCGACGACCAGGATGCCGTCGCTCGCTTGTGTCGTGCTGCGACGTGTCAGGCGCAGGACGCGGCCGTTCCACTCGATGGCCTTCATGCCCGGCACCTGTTCCATCGCGTCGAGGTCGGCGCCCCACTGCGCCAGGCCGGTCTGCAGCGTGAGCACTTCGTCCGAGCGGGCTTCGGTGATGGTCCGCGCGCGGCTCATGCCGTCGAGGCCGCGCCACGACAGCACGGCCAGAATCGACATGGCGAAGAGCGCGACCAGCAGTTCGACCAGCGTGAAGCCGCGTTGGCTGCGCATCAGTACTTCCCGACGACGGTGGACAGCCGCAGCACCGGCGTGTTGCCGTCGAACACCTGCGCGTCGACACGCCTGAAATTGGGGTTGGGCGTCGGGCGCACCGAGACGGCGACGTTGAAATCGCGGTTGGCCTGCGGGCACGCGTCCGTCGAGTCGCCCACGTCCGGTAACGCATGCGCCAGGCGTGCCTTCACGAGCTCGTTCTCGGCGCAGATGTGCGCAAGCAGCACGCTCGATTGCCGCAGCGCGTTGTTGGTGAGCGCGTTCGTCGCCTGCAACCCCGCAGCCAGCGCGATCGCGACGATCGCGAGCGCAACGAGGATTTCGATGAGCGTGAACCCGTGCGTGCGCCGGCGCTTCATGTGCCCGTATCCGCCACCGTCACGTGGAACGGCCGCAGGCCGTCGGTCGTGATGCGCAACTGCCGGTCCGGTGCGCTCGACTCGGCAATCACGATCTCCTGGCGGCCGATGATCGGGTCGGGACCGAGCACGAGCGTGCCGTTGCCTTGCACGTGCGTGGCCGGCGACAACCACTGATCGGGGAGTGTTCCCGGCGGGAGACCGTCGAAGCGAAAGCCGCCGTCGGTGGCTTGCCAGCGCACCGGCACCCCGGTGGCGCGCGACTGGGCCCGCGCGGATTCGAGCAACGCGGCGAGGCGCTGGCCTTCGCGTTCGAGCTGCGCGCTTTGCGAATCGCGCAGCGCGAAACTCACGCCCGCGCTGGCGATCGCGATGATCGCGACCACGACGAGCAGCTCGATGAGGGTGAATCCGCGCACGAAGCGCGACGCCCCGGCGCAGGCGGGAGCCCACGCGCGTGAAGGCCGCTTATTGCCAGCTGCCGATGTCCGCATTCTTGCCCTCGCCGCCGGGCTGGCCGTCGGCGCCGTAGGACATCACATCCACTTCGCCCTTCACGCCCGGGTTGAGGTATTGGTACGGATGGCCCCACGGGTCGTTCGGGAGCTTGTCGAGGTAGGGCTTCCAGTTCGGCGGCGCCGGCTCCGTGCCCGGCTTGGTGACCAGCGCCTGCAGGCCCTGGTCCGTCGTCGGGTAGCGGTTGTTGTCCAGGCGATAGAGCTTGAGCGCCTGCATGAGGTTGTTCACGTCGGTGCGTGCGGCGGTCACCTTCGCGTCCTCCGCGCGCTCGAGCACGTTGGGCACGATCAGCGCGGCGAGCACGCCGATGATGACGATCACCACCATCAGCTCGATGAGCGTGAAGCCGGCTTGCGCCGTTCGTCGATAAAGAACCTTCATAGCATCATTCATTCGTGGGCCACCGCGGAACCGGCTTTGCCGGGCCGCTGGTGGCGCCCCCTCGAGGGG
>DATBPW010000043.1:0-8123 GCA_036561125.1 Ramlibacter sp.
GCGTCGAAAGCGCGGCGCCTGCAACGCCGGCAAGACGAGCAATTCTGGCAAGCCGCGCTGCAGGACTCGCGCATCATGGCCGACATCAGCCGGGCCATGAATGCAGCCGGCCTGCAGGACGTCAGGCTGTACAACTGAGCACGTGATGGGCGCGTTCGCAATCTCACGCTGGCTGGTCGTGGCGGTGCAGGCTGTGCCGCCCCTGCAGCGCGCGCTCGACACATGGTCGCTGCGGCGCGCGATGGAGCGGCGGGCGCGGCGTCTTCGCCTTGCCGCGCAGCGCCGGCACTGAAGGACAACAAGAAGAAGAAAGAGCCACCGCAAGGTGGCTCATTTCATTGGCGCGGCGCAATCAGGCAGTCTTCGCGAAGCGCTGCTGGATCGCCGACTTCGTTGCCTTCAGTTCGGCCGGCAGGCGTTGTTCGAGTTGCTGGAAGAGCTCGTGGTGCAGTTGCAGCTCCTGCTCCCACGCGGGCAGGTCGATCCCGATCACCTGCTTGAACTGCTCCGGCGTGAACGGCAGGCCTTCCCAGTTGAGCTCGTCGTACGTGGGACTGATGCCGAACGCGTGCTTGTCGCCCTGCACCCGGCCTTCGATGCGGTCGATCATCCACTTGAGCACGCGCATGTTCTCGCCGTAGCCCGGCCACACGAACTTGCCGTCGGCGTCCTTGCGGAACCAGTTGGTCGTGTAGATGCGCGGCACCTTCGCGCCCGCGGCCTCCAGCTTGCGGCCCAGGTTGAGCCAATGCTGGAAGTAGTCGCTCATGTTGTAGCCGGTGAACGGCAGCATCGCGAACGGGTCGCGGCGCACGACGCCTTGCTGGCCGATGATGGCGGCGGTGGTTTCCGATCCCATCGTGGCCGCCATGTACACGCCCTCGACCCAGTCGTTCGCCTCGGTCACCAGCGGGACGGTGGTGGAGCGGCGCCCGCCGAAGATGAATGCGTCGATCGGCACGCCCGCGGGGTCGTCCCACTGCGGATCGAGCGCCGGGTTGTTCGTCGCCGCGACGGTGAAGCGCGCGTTCGGGTGCGCGGCCTTCGCGCCGGTCTCCTTGCCGATCGCTGGCGTCCAGTCCTTGCCCTGCCAGTCGATGGCGTGCGCCGGCGCCGGGCCCATGCCTTCCCACCACACGTCGCCGTCATCGGTGAGCGCAACGTTCGTGAAGATCACGTCGTGCTCGAGGCTCGCCATGCAATTCGGGTTGGTCTGGAAGTTGGTGCCGGGTGCGACGCCGAAATAGCCGGCCTCCGGGTTGATCGCATACAGGCGCCCGTCCTTGCCGGGCTTGATCCAGGCGATGTCGTCGCCGATGGTGGTGACCTTCCAGCCCTCGAAGCCCTTCGGCGGGATCAGCATCGCGAAGTTCGTCTTGCCGCAGGCCGACGGGAACGCCGCCGCGACGTGGTACTTCTTGCCTTGCGGCGAGGTGACGCCGAGGATCAGCATGTGCTCGGCCAGCCAGCCTTCGTCGCGCCCCATGGTGGACGCGATGCGCAGCGCGAAGCACTTCTTGCCGAGCAACGCGTTGCCGCCGTAGCCGGAACCATACGACCAGATCTCGCGCGTCTGCGGGTAATGCACGATGTACTTGGTCTCGTTGCACGGCCACGAAACATCCTTTTGCCCCGGGGACAGCGGTGCGCCCACCGTGTGAACGCACGGCACGAACTCGCCGTCGACGCCGAGAACGTCGTACACCGCGCGGCCCATGCGCGTCATGATGCGCATGTTCACCGCGACGTACGCGCTGTCGGACAGCTCGATGCCGATGTGCGCGATCGGCGAGCCGAGCGGCCCCATCGAGAACGGCACCACGTACATCGTGCGGCCGCGCATGCAGCCGTCGAACAGCGGCTGCAGCGTCCTGCGCATCTCGTCGGGCGCCACCCAGTTGTTGGTCGGGCCGGCGTCGTCCTTGTGGGTCGAGCAGATGAAGGTGCGGTTCTCGACGCGCGCGACGTCGCTGGGCGAGGAGCACGCGAGATAGGAGTTGGGCCGCTTCGCGGGATCGAGCCTGCGGAACGTGCCCGCGTCGACGAGTTGCTGGCACAGGCGCTCGTACTCATCCTGGCTGCCGTCGCACCAATGAACGCGGTCGGGCTTGCACAGCGCGACCATGTCGGCGACCCACGCGATCAGTTTCGCGTTCTTCACGAAGGCGGGTGCATCGACCTGCAGTCCCTGCATCACGGGAGAGTTCATCCAAAAAGCTCCTGAAGTTGAAACCGGGTTTCAGAAGGGCGGAGCTTCGGGAAGTTGCCGAGCGCTGCCTTTTTGAAACCGGGCTTGGGCTCAGTCAACGGGCGGCGCTGGCGGGCTCGTGGCTCACAGTCCGCGGGTCGGCTGGATGGAGGATTTTAGGGAGCGCGCGAGCCGGGTGGCCGTAGCGCAAACCCTTTTCCATGCAGAACGCGCATAGGTTCATGCATGAGGCTCGGCGACGGTCGAGCCACCGCTCCGCGGGCGTGGGGCGTGTGCGTGCGAGAAACCTGGGAGCCCGCGCCTTACGCCATGTACACGGCGATGAAGGCCAGCAGGAAGATCAGCAACCCGCCGACCACGGGCAGCACGATCGGGATCAGCGGCGTCACGGACTCGATGGCGTCGGGCGCGGCGTGCTCGGTGTGCTGTTCGGGGATGGCCATGGCGGTTCCTGGTTCGATTCTGGGGGATGCTCGCGCTGATTCTAAAGCAGTGCGTACGTGACGCTGGCACGGCAGACGCTCTTGCCGTCCGCCGCGCCACGCAGGTCGATCTCGCCGAAGGCAATCGACTTTCCTGCCCGGATGACCCGCGCGTGCACCAGCGCATCCTGGTTCGACAGCGGCTTGAGGAAGCTCGTGCTCATCTGCACGGTGGTGCAAGGCCGGAATTCACCGAAGTGGTTGATCAGCGCCAGCACCATCGCGGTATCGGCGGCAGCCATCATCGCCTGGCCGCACAGCATGCCGCCGACGCGCGAAAGGCGCTCGCTTTGCGGCAGCCGCAGCGTGACGCTGTCCGCATCGAAGCCGTCGACCTTCAGGCCCAGCTCCTGCACCCAGGGGGCGAAGTACTCGGGCAGCGCCGCTTGCAGGGTCTCGAGGTCCATCATTGCTCCTGCGCCGAAAAGCCGCCGGCCCGCAGTGCTTCGATGACCGCGGCGATGTGCTCGCGGCCGCGCGTCTGGATCACCAGTTCGATCTCGACGTTCTGCGCGGCCAGCAGCGTGAACGCGCGTTGGTGGTGCACCTCGTCGATGTTCGCGCCCGCCTCGGCGACGATCCCCGTGATGCGGGCCAGCGACCCGGGCACGTCGCGCGAACTCACGCGGATGCGCGCGAGGCGGCCCGCGCGCACCATGCCGCGCTCGATGATCGCCGCCAGCAGCATCGGGTCGATGTTGCCGCCGCCGAGCACCAGCCCGACCTTGCGGCCGGCGAAGCGCCCGGGGTTTTTCAGCAGCGCCGCGAGCGCCGCCGCGCCGGCGCCTTCGACCAGGGTCTTTTCGATTTCCAGCAACATCACGATGGCTTGCTCGATGTCGCCTTCGTCCACGAGCAACAGGTCGTCGACGTATTGCTCGATGATCGCCTGCGTGATGTGCCCCGGCGTGCCGACCGCGATGCCCTCCGCGATGGTGCTGACGCCTTGCGGCAGGGCCGCGTGCTTGACGGCATTGAACATGTTCGGGAACCGCAGCGCCTGCACGCCGACGATCTCGATGGATGGCTTGATCGCCTTCGCCGCCACCGCGACGCCCGAAATCAGGCCGCCGCCGCCGACCGCGACGACGATGCAATCCAGCTGGGGGACCGCGCGCAGCATCTCGAGCCCGACCGTTCCCTGCCCCGCAACGATCGTCTCGTCGTCGTACGGATGGACGAACGTGAGCTGCTGAGCGGCCGCGAGCTCAACGGCATAGGCCCGCGACTCTTCCAGCGTGTCGCCGTGCAGGACCACTTCCGCATTGAAGCTGCGCGTGCGCTCGATCTTCACTTGCGGCGTGAAGCGCGGCATCACGATGACGGCGCGCAGCCCGAGCCGCTGGGCGTGGTAGGCGACGCCCTGCGCGTGGTTGCCCGCGCTCATCGCGATCACGCCATGCTTCTTTTCGGCGTCGGAAAGCTGCACCAGCTTGTTGCAGGCGCCGCGCTCCTTGAACGAAGCCGTGAACTGCAGGTTCTCGAACTTCAGGAAGACCTGGGCGCCCGTGATCTGCGAAAGCGTGCGGGACTCGACGCATGGCGTGTCGAGCACCTGCCCCTGCAGGCGCGCCTCGGCGGCACGGATGTCGGCGATGGTGATCATGGATGGGCGATTGTCACGGCAAACGTCCGGCGGGGGCGCGCCAAGGGCGCCGGATCAATATCTTCCATGGCGCATCAAAGCACGTTATCGTGCGTTCCATCCGCACCCCTGCATGGAGATGCGCCCCATGGTCAAGCGTCAGGTCGATGTCCAGCTGCTCCCGTCGCCGGGGCTGCGGGACGCGCCCGTGCTGGACCTGATGTGTTCGCACTTCGTCCTGACCCTGGCGGCGAAGCAGGGCGGCAAGTTCAACGTGCGGCGCGACCTCAACGGGTTGCTCTCGCTCGCGGGCCGCCACTTGGTCTGGCCTGCCCCGGCGATTGCCCGGCTGCGCGAGTTCCTCGAGCGCCGCTGCCGGGACAACGAGTTCTGGCGCGGCCACGAACTGCTGGGCGTCGCCGATTTCCTCGAGCGGCACGGCGTCTGGCGCGGCCCGTACGAGGAAGGCACGCTGTTCTTCTACCTCGACGAGTACGCGAAGGACCAGCCGAAGGACCTGCTCTCGGTGCTCGCCGTCACGGGCGACTGGTTGACGCGTGCGCTGAAGAAGCACTCGACGCTGGTCGAAAAGAACATCGATGCCCTGTCCGGGCTGCTGCAGTTGAATCAGGCCGAACGCGCCCTGCTTCTCTACGGCACGCTCGCGCGCTACCAGCGCGACCTGCGCAGCCTGCTCGTCGAGTTCAAGGTCAACAACGCGCCGGAAGCCTATGCGGCCCTCGCCGAAATTGCGGGCGTCAATGCCAACGAAGTCGGCGAGGCGTTGCGCGCGGGCTCGCGGCTCGAGCGCATCGGACTGGTCGAGAACCTGATCTCCGAGCACAACATCACGGACCTGGCCGACCTGATGAAGGTCAGCGAAAAGCTGCCGCCGGTCCTCATGCGCGAGTACCGCGACCAGAACGAGCTGATGGCGGTGTTCACGCGGCCGTCCGCGAAGAGCCAGCTCAAGCTCACCGACTTCGCCTTCGTCGCCGACGACGCGCAGGTGCTTTGCTCGCTGCTGCGCAACGCCGTCGCGCGCAAGGAAGCGGGCGTGAACGTGCTGCTGTACGGCCCGCCCGGCACGGGCAAGACCGAACTGGCGAAAGTCGTGGCGCAGTCGGCAGGGCTCGATCTGTTCGAGGTGGAGTACGCCGACCGCGACGGCAACTCGCTCTCCGGGCGCGACCGCTATCGCTCGCTGCAGATCGCGCAGGTGTTCCTCAAGGGCAGCGCGCAGGCGGCGCTGCTGTTCGACGAGGTCGAGGATGTGTTTCCGCCGATCTCCAGTGAGGCCGCGCAGATGATCGCGCGCGCCGAACAGGTCGTGGCGCCGGCGAGCGGCAGCGTCAGCGGCAAGGCGTGGGTCAACCAGATCCTCGAATCCAATTCGGTCCCGACGATCTGGGTGACCAATCGCATCGAGCAGATCGACCCGGCGTTCCGGCGGCGCTTCGCATACCACCTCGAGCTCAAGTCGCCGCCGCCCGGTGCGCGCGAGACGCTCGTGCGCAAGACGCTCGAAGGCGTCGCCGTCTCGGACGGTTTCGTCGCGAAGCTGACCGAACGCAAAGGCCTCACGCCGGCGCAGATCCGCACCGCAGTGCGCTTCGCGCAGCTCGCCGGCTGCGAGGACGCCGCGACGGAGCAATTGATCGAGCGCCAACTGCGCAACGCCGATCACGCACTGGGCAACCGTTCGCATGAGCACGGTGCACGCCGCGCGGTGACGACCTACGACCTCGACATGCTCAACGTCGAAACGCGCTTCGAGGTGCCGCGCATCGTCGAAGCATTGCGCGCGCGCGGCCACGGCACCCTGTGTTTCTTCGGCGCGCCCGGCACCGGCAAGACCGCGCTGGCCGAACACATCGCGCGCAGCCTCGACCGGCCGCTGCTGGTCAAGCAGGCGAGCGACCTCATGAGCAAGTTCGTCGGCGAGACCGAGCAGAACATGGCCGCGATGTTCGAGGAGGCCGAGAGCGAAAAGGCGGTGCTGCTGCTCGACGAGGCCGACAGCTTCCTGCAGGACCGCCGCGGCGCGCAGCGCACCTACGAAGTGACCGAGGTGAACGAGATGCTGCAGGGCATGGAGCGCTTCGCCGGCATCTTCGTGTGCACGACCAACCTGATGGATCGCATCGACCAGGCGGCGCTGCGGCGCTTCACGTTCAAGATCCGCTTCATGCCGCTCACGGCAGCGCAGCGCGAACGGATGTTCGTCGTCGAGGCGCTCGGGGGCAAGGAAGAGGAGCTTTCCGCGGACATGCGGTCACGCCTGGCCCGCCTCGAACAACTGTGCCCGGGCGACTTCGCGGCCGTGAAGCGGCAAGTTGACATCCTCGCGACCCAGTTCACGCCGGCGGAATTCCTCGAGCAGCTCGAGGCCGAGCACCGCATCAAGCCGGAAGTGCGCGAAGCGCGCAGCATCGGCTTCATGCAGTGACGCGCTCACGCGCGTCCAATCACCCGCAACACTTCCTCGCCGTAGGCCTCGAGCTTTTTCGCGCCGATGCCGCTGACGCCCTGCAGGTCCGCGAGCGAGCGCGGTGCGAGGGCGGCGATCGCGGCCAGCGTCGCGTCGTGGAAGATCACGTAGGCGGGCAGGTTGTGCTCGCGCGCCACCTCCGCCCGCCACGCTTTCAATGCGGCAAAGCGCGCCTGGCCGTCTTCCGTCAGGCTGGCGGCGACCGCCGCCGCGGGTGCGCTGGGGGCGCGTTTGCGTCGCGCGCCCGGTTGCGACACCGACTCGCGCAATGACACCGGCACGTCGCCGCGCAACACCGCGCGCGACAAGTCCGTGAGCTTGAGCGTGTTGAATGCCTCGCTGTCCACCGCCACCGCGCCGACCGCGACCAGCTGGCGCAGCACGCTGCGCAATTGCGCTTCGCTGAACTGGGCGCCGATGCCGAACGTCGACAGGCGTTCATGATGAAACTGCGCGACCTTGTCGGTCGACTTGCCGCGCAGCACGTCCATGATGTGCCCCGCGCCGAAGGAAATGCCGCTCGCCTGCTGGACGCGATAAACCGTCGAGAGCAATTTGCGTGCGGCATCCGTCGCGTCCCACACGCGCGGCGGCGACAGGCAGTTGTCGCAGTTGCCGCATGGTGTGGACTCCTCGCCGAAATAGCGCAGCAAGCGCACGCGGCGGCAGTCGGTGGCTTCAGCCAGCGCGAGCAGCGCGTCGAGCTTGCCGCGCATGACCTGCTTGAACTCGTCGGGCGCGGGGCTCTCGTCGATCATGCGCCGCTGGTTCACCACGTCCTGCAGGCCGTAGGCCATCCACGCCGCCGCCGGCAAGCCGTCGCGGCCGGCACGCCCCGTCTCCTGGTAATAGCCTTCGATGTTCTTGGGCATGTCCAGGTGCGCGACGAAGCGCACGTCGGGCTTGTCGATGCCCATGCCGAACGCGATCGTGGCGGCCATGACGATGCCGTCCTCGCGCAGGAACCGGTCCTGGTGGCGCTGGCGCACGTCGGCATCGAGGCCCGCGTGGTAGGGCAGGGCCGAGATGCCGTGCTGGCCCAGCATCGTCGCGACCTCCTCGACGCGCTTGCGCGTCTGGCAGTACACGATGCCGGCTTCGCCCGCATGTTCCTCGCCGATGAACCGCAGCAGCTGCGCGGTGCCGTCCTTCTTCTCGACGATGGTGTAGGAGATGTTCGGCCGGTCGAAGCTGCTGATGAATTGCCGCGCGTTCCCCAGTTGCAGCCGCTCGAGGATGTCTTCGCGCGTGATCGCATCGGCCGTGGCCGTCAGTGCGATGCGGGGCACGGACGGGTAGCGTTCGTGCAGCACCGTCAGCGCACGGTATTCGGGGCGGAAGTCGTGGCCCCACTGG
>DATBPW010000044.1:0-2262 GCA_036561125.1 Ramlibacter sp.
GACGTACCCCATGTAGAGCATCGGCGGATGCACGGCGAGCCCCGGGTCCTGCAGCATCGGGTTGAGGTCCGCGCCGTCCTGCGCCGCCGGCACCAGCCGCGCGAACGGGTTGGACGTGAACAGGATGAAAAGCAGCAGGCCCGCGGCGACGAGCCCGAGGACGCTGATCACGCGGGCGACCATCGCGTCGTCGAGCGAGCGCGAGAACAAGGCCACGGCAAACGTCCACCCCGCGAGCATGAACATCCACAGCAGCAGCGATCCTTCGTGGCCGCCCCACACCGCGCAGAAGCGGTAGATCGCCGGCAGCAGCGAATTGGAGTGCTCGGCGACGTAGCTCACCGAGAAGTCGTTCGCAAGGAAGCTCCACGCGAGCGACGCGAACGCGCCCGCGATGAGCATGAATTGCGCATAGGCCGCCGGGCGCGCCAGCGCGACCCATTCGGCGCGCCCCGTCTGCGCGCCGGCCATCGGCAGCACGCCTTGCACGAGCGCCACGCACAGCGCGAGGATCAGCGCGAAATGTCCGAGCTCGGGGATCATTGCTTCGCTCCCGGATTGCCTTGCGCCCTGGCCGCTTCGAGCGACGCCTTGGCTTGCGGCGGCATGTAGTTCTCGTCGTGCTTGGCGAGCACCTCGCTGGCGACGAAATCGCCGCGAGCGTCGAGCTTGCCCTGCACCACGGTGCCCTTTCCTTCCTGGAACAGGTCGGGCAGGATGCCCGTGTACGACACCGGCACTTCGCGCACGAGGTCCGTGACGACGAAATGCACCGTGAGGTCGTCGCGCTTCATCGAGCCGGACTTGACCATCCCCCCGATGCGGAACGCGCCGTGCGGTGCCTTGCCCTGCGCAACTTCGCTGGGCGTGACGTACAGCGCGATGTTGCTGTTCAGCGCGTTGAGCACGAACGCGGAGGCGATACCCACCGCGACGAGCCCGCCCGCGACGATCGCGGCGCGCTTCTTCCAATTCTTCATGCCATCTCCTGGTCGAGTCGTGCGGCCATTGCCTGCCGCTTCAGGCTGTCCACGATCGCGCAGCGACGGTGGCGCACGACAAGGTACTCGACGCAGAAGGCGAAGAGTGTCAAGCCGAAACTGCCCCACACGTAGAGCGCGTAGCCACCCATGGCGAAAAATTCGCGCGGTGAACCCCAATTCATGCCGTCACCTCCGTGAGTTCACGTGTCCATTGGTGCATGCACTCCCGCTCGAGGATGATCGCGCGCAGGCGCGTGAGCGACACCGCGAGCGAGTACATCCAGAAACAAAGAGCCATGAGCAACATGCCCCAAAGCATCGTGTGCGCCATCGACGGCGACTTCGTGAGCGATACCGACGCGCCCTGGTGCAGCGTGTTCCACCAGGTCACCGAAAAATAGATGATGGGGACGTTCACGACGCCCACAAGGGCGAGCACGGCTCCGGCCTTGTCGGCGCGGCGCGGCTCGTCGATCGCCGCCTGCAGGGCGATGAACCCGAGATAAAGGAAGAACAGCACCAGCTCGGACGTCAGGCGCGCGTCCCACACCCACCAGGTGCCCCACATCGGCTTGCCCCACAGCGCACCGGTCCACAGCGACAGGAAAGCCATGAGCGCGCCGGTCGGCGCGAGCGCCTGCGCCATCATGCCCGCCAGGCGCGTGTTGAAGGCGAGGCCAACGCCGGCCCACGTCGCCATCACGATGTAGATGAACATCGACATCCACGATGCGGGCACGTGGATGAAGATGATGCGGTAGCCCTCGCCCTGCGTCGCGTCCGTCGGTGCGACGAAGAAGCTGACGTACAGGCCGATCGCCCCGAAGACCGCCGCAAGCAGCCAGAACACGGGAATCATGCGGCCCGCGAGCGGGTAGAAGGTCGCGGGGCTCGCGAACCGGAAGAAGTGGAAGTCTTGCAGCTTCATTCGAGTGCGATCCGGATGGCCGTGGTCGTCGCCCACGGTGCGAAGAATGCGGCGAGCTCCAGCAGCGCCGCCAGCAGCGAAAGATGCCCGCTTGCGCCCATGCCGGACTGGTGCGCTTCCACGGCGCCGGCGCCGAAGATCAACGCCGGCACATAAAGCGGCAGCACGAGCAGGCTCAGGAGCGCACCGCCGCCGCGCACGCCCAGCGTCAGCGCGGCGCCGACGGAGCCGATCAGCGACAGCACGGGCGTGCCGATCAACAAGCCGCTCGTCAGGACGCACAGCGAGCCCGGGTCGAGGTCGTACTGCAGGCCGAGCACCGGCGCGAGCACGACCAGCGGCAGGCCGCAC
>DATBPW010000045.1:0-3699 GCA_036561125.1 Ramlibacter sp.
GCTCGGAACGTTCACGAACACGACGGCGATCCCGCCGGCGTCCTTGACGGCCTGGGCCTTGTTCGCGAAGCCGATCGTGCCGCGATCGCAGACGACGATCTTGCCGTTCACCTTGGCGGGATCGAGCGTGGCCACGCCGCCATTGTCGGCTGCGCCGTAGCACTTCTGGGCGAGTGAGACGTCGGCGCCGGACGCGGCGGACGCGTCGCCCGTCGTGATCAGGCCGGTGATCGTTTGCCCGGGAACCATGTTCGACGCGCCCGTGTAGCCGGTGGCGCCGAGTTGGAGGTTCGGGATGGCGGAGCGATTGTGCGTGCCGGCGGCCACCGTCGTGAGCCACGGGCTCGGGTGGTTGACGGTCGATACCGTCGGGCCGGAGTTGCCCGCGGCCGCTGCGACGAACACGCCGGCCTTGGCGGCATTCATGAACGCCTGTTCGACCGGATCGAGGAAGTCGCGGTCCGTGCCGCTGATCGAGAAGTTGATGACGTCGACGCCGTCAGCCACAGCTTGCTCGATGGCAGCGACGCTGTCGGAGTCGGCGCATCCGGGCAGCACGCCCGACGTGTGGAGCACTTCCGAGCCCCAGCACACCTTGTACATCGCGATGCGCGCGCGCGGGGCCATGCCGTTGATGTGGCCGTAGCCGGAGAGCGCGCCGGTGATCGGCGTGTTCTCGTTGCCGCCCGCCGTGCTCGACGTGTGCGAGCCATGGCCCGCGAAGTCGCGCGGCGACAGGAATTCCTCGGGGAAGTAGTACTGGATGCCCTGGTCGCCGCCCCACGCCGCGTTGTAGTAGTGCGCGCCGATCAGCTTGTTGTTGCAGCCGGGGAACGGGTCGGTGGTGTCCGTGCCCGTGTCGCAGGTGCCTTTCCATCCCGAGAGCTTGCGATAGGGAGCCTGGCCGTCGGGCTGGTCGGAGAAGGCCGCGTTCTCGGGCCAGATGCCCGTGTCGACCATGCCGATCACGACGTTCTCGCCCTTCGCGCCGGTCTTCGCATAGAAGCCGTTCGGGCCCGCGAGGCCGAGGAACGTCGGCGTCGACGGGTCCGCGATCTCGTGGACCTGGTCGCGCGTGACCGAGATCACGCCCTTCATCTGCGCGGCCTTCTTCGCCTGGGCCTCGGTCATTTCGACGGCGAAGCCGTTGAAGACGTTGCCGTAGCTGTAGAGCTTGCGCTTGGCGCCGACTTCGCGGACCACCGCATCGTGCTTGGACGCGAGCAGCGCCTTGTAGCTGCGCACCGCGTTCGACGTCGCATCGAGCTTCGCGCCGGGCGCGGGCCGCGTGCCTTCGTACGTCGCCGCCGGCGGATCGGCCATCTGGACGATCCAGGTGTTCCCCGGTGCATAGCGCACGCCGTTCGGGGCCTTGCGGTCGGTGTCGACTGCCTGGCTCGTGACGGGTGCATTGCTCGACGGCGTTGCCGCGAGCTGCACGGTGTCGGACGAGACGTCGGCCGACTGGGGTGAAAGCGCAGCGCTTTGCGGCGTCTGCGCGCTGGATTCGGGGCTTTCGTTTCCGCCGCCGCACGCGGCGAGGACGGCCGCGGCAAGGGCGGACACGAGGCGCACCCGTGTCATCGTGGTGAACTGCATTCCAATGGCTCCTAGTGCACGCCCGGTTCGGCTTTTGGCCGCGCCAGACATATTGGGTCGATGCCTCCTCCCCCCGGAAGGAGCGCAACAGCGATTCGGACATGGCACAGGCATTGAAGTCAACGGTGCGAACCATGAACAACCGCTTACTTGTGGAAATTCTTCGAGCGCGCGACGGCTAGAATCGGCTCGCCGCGCACGCCCCGCCGCGGCTTTGTCGCATTCGCGCGACGCGGGGCCATGTCGAGGCCAACCATGTATAAAAACCTCGCCGCCGTGCTCGTCACGGCTGCCTGCCTGCTTGCTTCCTCCCATCCGTTCGCGCAGGTGCCGCTGAAGATCGGCTTCGTGTACGTGGCGCCCGTCACCGACACGGGCTGGGTGGCGCAGCACGATGAAGGCCGGCGCGCCGTCGAAGCGGCGCTCGCCCCGAAGGTCAAGACGGTTTACGTCGAGAACGTGCCCGAAGGCCCGGACGCCGAGCGCGTGATCCGCGACCTCGCGCAGCAAGGCTGCGGCCTGATCTTCACGCCCAGCTTCGGCTACATGGAGCCGACCCTGAAAGTGGCGAAGGACTTTCCGAAAGTGAAGTTCGAGTCGATCACGGGCTACAAGCGGGCGCCGAACGTCGCGACCGCGAACGCGCGCTACTACGAGGGGCGCTATCTCGCCGGCGTCGTCGCGGGCCGCATGACGAAGACGCACCGGGCGGGTTATGTCGCGGGCTTCCCGATTCCCGAAGTGCTGCAGGGAATCAACGCCTTCACGCTCGGCATGCGCTCGGTGGACCCGCAGGCGACCGTGAAGGTGGTCTGGCTGAACGAGTGGTTCGATCCGGCGCGCGAGCGCGATGCGGCGATGACGCTGTTCGACGAGGGCATCGACGTTATCGCCTTCCACACCGCATCGGATGCGGTCATGCGCGCGGCGCAGGAGCGCGGCCGGATGGCGATCGCGTATCACTCCGACATGCGCAAGGTGGCGCCCGACGCGCAGATCGCCGCGGTCACGCATCACTGGGGCGAGTACTACACGCAGCGTGCGCGCGCGGTCCTCGACGGGACATGGAAACCCACCGACACGTGGGGCGGCGTCAAGGAAGGGATGGTTCGCATCGAAGGCTTCGGGCCGAAGGTGCCGAAGGCCGTGAAGGATGAGACGCTGGCGCGCGAGAAGGACATCGCCGCTGGCAAGCTCGCTCCGTTCGCCGGGCCGATCGTCGACAACACCGGCAGGCAGGTGATCGGCGCCGGCCAGCAGCTGGCGGATGAACAAATCCTGAAGATGGACTACCTGGTGCGGGGCGTCATCGGCAAGGTCAAGTGACAATGCGGGCATGCAAGCCTTTCGCGCCGCGATCCTGCGTTTCGCCGAAGACCGCCGCGCCGTGTACGAAGATGACGGCTTGCTCGTCGTCGGCCCGGATGCGCAGGGGCGCAAGGTGGTGCGGGCCGTCGGCGCGTACGGCGCGCTCGCGCCGAATTTCCCCGGCGTCGCCATCGAGGATTTGCGTGGCCGCATCATCGCGCCGGGTTTCATCGACCTGCACATCCACTTCCCGCAGCTCGACGTGATCGGCTCGCCGGCCGAGGGGCTGTTGCCCTGGCTGGAGAACTACACCTTTCCGCACGAGGCGCGCTTTGCCGACGCCGCGCACGCACACGAGCTGGCCACGTTCTTCGTCGACGAGCTGCTGCGCCATGGCGTGACCAGCGCGCTGGCGTTCGGCACGTCGCATCCGGGCTCGGTCGATGCGTTGCTGTCCGAAGCGCAGGGCCGCGGCATGCGGATGATCGCGGGCAAGGTGCTGCAGGACCGGCATTCGCCCGACGGCGTGCGCGATGCCACGGAGCAGTCGCTCGCCGACACCGAAGACCTGATTCGGCGCTGGCACGGCGTCGACCGCCTGGGCTACGCGATCACGCCGCGCTTCGCGCCGAGCTGCAGCGACGCGCAGCTGCGCGGCGCGGGCGAGCTCGCCGCGAAATACCCGGACGTGTGGATCCAGTCCCATGTCGCCGAGAACCGCGATGAGATCGCGTGGGCGCGTGAACTGTTTCCCGATGCGCGCAGCTACCTCGCCGTGTATGACGGCTTCGG
>DATBPW010000046.1:0-4512 GCA_036561125.1 Ramlibacter sp.
CGCCGCCCAGCCCGAGCAGGATGCCGATCTCGAACTGCACGCCCGTCAGGCGCGACGCGATCAGGCCGATGCCGTAGATCTGCGCGATGACGTACGTCAGCGAGCACAGCATCGCCGCGAGCGCTGCGATGATGCGCGGCCAGCGCCCGCCGAAGCGCAGGCCGAAATAGTCGGGCACCGTGTACAGGTTCAGCCGCCGCAGGTGCGGCGCGACCAGCAGCCCGACGAGGCAGAAGCCCCCGGTCCAACCGAGCACGTAAGCCAGGCCGCCGGGCTGCGCGTCGGTGCCGCCGAATCCCTGCAGGTACAGGCCGCCGGCCATGCTGATGAACGACGCCGCGCTCATCCAGTCGGCGGCAGCGGCCATGCCGTTGTACATGGCGGGGATGCGTCGCCCCGCGACGTAATACTCCTCGGGGTCCGCGGTGCGCCGCGAGATCCCGATGGCCGCGTACATCATCACCGACAGGAACAGGAAGATCGGCCCGATCCAGAAGCGCGACAGCCCGCGCCGCTCCAGCCACGCCATCAGCAGCAGGAAGGCGAGCAGCAGCGCGACGTAGATCCCGAACGTGCGGTGCAGCTGCCGCTCGTACGCCGCGCGGTCCTCGAGGTCAGTCATGGTGCTGCACCGTCGGCGGCACGTCGTCGTCGGACGCGAGCCGGCGCATCGCGGTGGCGTAGACGACGATGATGGCGATGAACACCAGCACGCAGCCCTGCGCCGCCATCCAGAAGTCGAACGGCCACGGGCCGACCATGAACTGCAGGTCGCGCGCGAAGAAGCACACGCCGAAACTCGCGGCCGCCCAGATCGCGAGCAGCACCGCCTTCAGCGTGAGCACGCGCGCGTCGTGCTGTTCCTGCGCTTCGGGTTCGCCCATGCACGCAAGCGTGCCGCGCGGTCGCGCGGCGCGCCATGCGTGTTTACGCCAGACCTATTCGGCGAGCCGGCGCCAGGTCTCGATCACGCTGTCGGGATTGAGCGAGATCGACCCGATCCCCTCGTCCACCAGCCAGCGCGCGAAGTCGGGATGGTCGCTGGGGCCCTGCCCGCAGATGCCGACGTACTTGCCCTGCTTGCGGCAGGCACGGATCGCGAGCGACAGCATCGCCTTCACCGCGGGATCGCGTTCGTCGAAATCCGCCGCGAGCAGTTCCAGCCCGGAGTCGCGATCGAGGCCGAGCGTGAGCTGCGTGAGGTCGTTCGAGCCGATCGAGAAGCCGTCGAAGTACTCGAGGAACTGGTCCGCGAGGATCGCGTTGCTCGGCACCTCGCACATCATGATCACCTTGAGGTCGTCCTCACCGCGTTTCAGGCCCTGCTGCGCGAGCAGCTGGGTCACGCGGTCGGCCTGCCCCAGCGTGCGCACGAACGGCACCATCACCTGCACGTTCGTCAGGCCCATCTCGGTGCGCACGCGCTTGAGCGCCTCGCATTCCATCGCGAACGCTTCCTTGAACTCGCCGCTGACGTAGCGCGCCGCGCCGCGGAAGCCCAGCATCGGGTTCTCTTCCTCGGGTTCGTAGCGCGAACCGCCGATCAGCTTGCGGTACTCGTTGGACTTGAAGTCCGACAGGCGCACGATGACGGGCTTGGGCCAGAACGCGGCGGCAATCGTCGCGACGCCTTCGGCCACCTTGTCGACGTAGAACGCGCGCGGCGAGGCGTGGCCGCGCGCGATCGACTCCACGGCCTTCTTCAGGTCGGCATCGACGTTGGGATACTCGAGGATCGCCTTCGGGTGCACGCCGATGTTGTTGTTGATGATGAACTCCAGCCGCGCGAGTCCGACGCCTTCGTTGGGCAACTGCGCGAAATCGAACGCGAGTTGCGGGTTGCCGACGTTCATCACGATCTTGGTGGCGATCGGCGGCATCGCGCCGCGCGTGACCTCGCTCACCTCGGTCTCGAGCAGGCCGTCGTAGATGAAGCCCGTGTCGCCTTCGGCGCAGCTGACGGTGACCAGCGTGCCGTCCTTCAACTTCTCGGTCGCGTCGCCGCAGCCGACGACGGCGGGAATGCCCAGCTCGCGCGCGATGATCGCGGCGTGGCACGTGCGGCCGCCGCGGTTCGTGACAATCGCGCTGGCGCGCTTCATCACCGGCTCCCAGTTCGGGTCGGTCATGTCGGTCACGAGCACGTCGCCCGCCTGCACCTTTTCCATCTCGGCGACGCCGTGCACGATGCGCACGGGACCGGTGCCGATCTTCTGGCCGATGGCGCGCCCTTCCGCGAGCACGGTGCCCTTGCCCTTGAGCTTGTAGCGCTTCTCGGACTGGCCCTTGGACTGGCTCTTCACGGTCTCGGGGCGCGCCTGCAGGATGTAGATCTGGCCGTCGGCGCCGTCCTTGCCCCACTCGATGTCCATCGGGCGCTGGTAGTGTTCCTCGATCACGAGCGCGTAGCGGGCCAGCTGCTCCACTTCCGCATCGGTGAGCGAGTAGCGGTTGCGTTGCTCCAGCGGCACCTCGGTGGTCTTCACGAGCTTGCCACTCGCGTCGCCGGCGTCGGCGAACACCATCTGGATCAGCTTCGAGCCGAGGTTGCGGCGAATCACGGCTTTCTTGCCGGCCTTGAGCATCGGCTTGTGCACGTAGAACTCGTCGGGGTTCACCGCGCCCTGCACCACCGTCTCGCCCAGGCCGTAGCTCGACGTGATGAACACGACGCCCGGGAAGCCCGATTCGGTGTCGATGGTGAACATCACGCCGGCCGCGCCGAGGTCGCTGCGCACCATGCGCTGGATGCCGGCTGAGAGCGCCACGTCCGCATGCGCGAAGCCCTTGTGCACGCGGTAGCTGATCGCGCGGTCGTTGTAGAGCGACGCGAACACTTCCTTGACCTTGTGCAGCACGCTGTCGATGCCGACGACGTTGAGGAACGTCTCCTGCTGCCCCGCGAACGACGCATCGGGCAGGTCTTCCGCGGTGGCCGACGAGCGCACGGCGAAGCTCGCGCCGGGCGCGCCGGCCGAGAGCTTTTCGAACTGCGAGCGGATCGCGCGGTCGAGCTCGGGCGGGAACGGCTGCGCCTCGATCCACGCGCGGATCTCCGCGCCCGCAGCCGCGAGCGCACGCACGTCGTCAATGTTCAGTCGCGCGAGGCGCTCGTGGATCTTCTGCGCGAGGCCGCCGTGCGCGAGGAACTGGCGGAACGCGTGGGCGGTGGTCGCGAACCCGGTGGGAACGCGCACGCCTTGCGGCAGCTGGGAGATCATTTCGCCGAGGCTGGCGTTCTTGCCGCCGACCGCCTCGACGTCGGTCATTCTCAGGTTCTCAAACGGAACGACCAGGGCGGTCGCGTCGAAGAGTGCAGACATGGTGGGGATGCTCCGGAAGTTGAAACCGCATCTGCGCCTTCGGGGCGCGCGCCGGCATGCGAAAGCCCGCTGCTTTCTGCTTGTTGGAATGGGCGGGAGGTTCGCATGCGCGCTGAATCGATAATTGGGAAGGATTGTAGGTGCCCGGCTGTTTTCCGGGGGCCGGCATGCCCCGAAAGGCTCACCCTCCATGCATACGCGCACGGTCTTCTTCATCTCCGACGGCACCGGCATCACGGCCGAGACCTTCGGCAACGCCATCCTCGCCCAGTTCGACGAATTCAAGCCGCGCCACGTGCGCCTGCCCTTCATCGACACGGTCGACAAGGCGCACCAGGTGGTGCGGCAGGTCAACCATGTGGCCGAGGTCGAAGGGATGAGGCCGGTCGTGTTCACGACGCTCGTCAACAAGGAAATCCTGAGCGTCCTGGAAGACGGTTGCAAGGGAATGCTGCTGGACATGTTCGGCACGTTCGTGCGCCCGCTCGAAGTCGAGCTGGCCATGAAGTCGAACCACCGCATCGGGCGCTTCTCCGACGTGAGCAAGAGCCAGGCCTACCACGACCGCATCGAAGCCATCAACTTCAGCCTGGCGCACGACGACGGCCAGTCGAACACCGACCTCGCGCTGGCGGACGTCATCCTCGTGGGCGTGAGCCGCAGCGGCAAGACGCCGACGTCGCTGTACCTCGCGATGCAGTACGGGCTGAAGGCCGCGAATTACCCGCTGATTCCGGAGGATTTCGAGCGGCAGCAGCTGCCCGGCGCACTCACGGCGCATCGCAAGAAGATGTTCGGCCTGTCGATCCAGCCCGAGCGGCTCGCGGAGATCCGCAACGAACGCCGGCCCGGCTCGCGCTACGCCGCGCTCGACAACTGCCGCATGGAAGTCGCCGAAGCCGAAGCGATGATGCGGCGCGCGGGCATCCGCTGGCTCAGCACCACGACCAAGTCGATCGAGGAGATCGCGACGACGATCCTGCAGGAAATCCGGCCCGAGCGCCTCGAGTACTGAGCAACGCGCCGACACACCGGCCCGGATAGCCAGCCCCTAACTTCGGGATTGCCGCAATGAATTGGCCATCGGGCCATCGCGCCCGTACCATCATAGCCATTCGCAATCGATTGATCACTTTCAACAGAGGAAACCAATGTCTCTCATCAACCAGCAAGTCCCCGCCTTCACCGC
>DATBPW010000047.1:0-17526 GCA_036561125.1 Ramlibacter sp.
CGTCGTCGGCAGCACGGGCGGCACGAGCAGCAGCACCACCGCTTCGAGCGCACCGTCCTCGTCGGGCACGACGGCGATGTCGAGCGACACGGGCGGCAGCAACGTCGCGTCCAGCGACACTGGCTCGACGATGCCGAAGCACCGCAAGGCGAAGGCCGACCGCGGCTGATCGCAACGACGCTGTCACACGGAAAACGGGGGCCACGCGGCCCCCGTTTTTCCTGGCAGTCAATCAGTTGCGGCCGGGCCCGCTGGACAATGTGCTTGCGTTTCGCGGGAAGCGAAAGCCCGATACCTGTCTTTGTGGCGCGAGGCCCCGGCCGGCAATCGAAGTGTCGGCAGCGCGCGGGGGCTGCGCGGCAAGCGGCTGCCGCAAGCGCCTGTCGGGCACCGTCGCACCGCGCCGTCGTCGTCAGTCGCGCAGCAGCGCTTCGAATCCGCCTTCGGGTTCGAAGCGGCCGTCGACGTGCCACAACCGCGTCGGGCCGGGCAGGGCGCGCGTGCGCACCGAGTGCTGTGCGTCGCCCGGGTAACACACCGCACGCACGCCCGCGTCCACGAACGGCTCGGGATGCACGAGCGGCGGCGGCCGCGACGCGGCCTCCGCGATCGCCGACGCGGCACCGCCATGGCGCGACAAATGCGCGAGGCTCATGATCTGCGGCGGCGCCATTTCGATTTCGCGCGCCCAGTAGCGGCGCAGCGCCTCATGGGGCGTGAGCCAGATGCTGTGTGTGGTTTCGCGCTCGTCGTGGCGCGGCTCCTGGCCGTGCGGCACGCGCGCCAGGAAGAAGCGCGTATCGAAGCGCTTGCGCACGACACCGCCGATCGCCGGCGTGACCCACCGTGACCATGGCACCAGCTCGCCGGTGGCGAGCGTCAGGCCCAGTGCCGCGACGGTTTCATAGAAGCTGCGCCCTTCGCGCATGAGGTTCCACCCCGTGCACGCAATGTCGCTCGTCGCCTGCGCCGCGAACAGCACGCCGCTCTCCTCGAACGATTCGCGCACGGCCGCGAAGAACAGGGCCGCCGCTTCCAGCTCGGGCAGGCCGGGCTCGCCGAGCTTCGCCTTCAATTGCGCCGGGTCGCGATCGAGCAGCGCCAGCATTTCATCATCGGCGTCGGAGCGGTCGACCTTGCCGCCGGGAAACACATACGCACCGCCCAGCACATCGGACAGCCCGTGCCTCTTCACGAGGAACACCTCGAGCCCTGCCGCGCCATCGCGCAGCATCACCACCGTGGCTGAAGCGCGCGCCGGATCGGGCGACGGATCGAGATTCAGCTGCATGGCGACAGGTTAGCAGAGCGTCCCCTCGCGACCACGTCATGTCGGATGGGCAGGTCGAGCGCGGCGGAAGCGATCCGACAGGGATTGCGCGCGCGTCCTGACCCACCCGCGCATGGCGCCGATTAGTCTTGACGGGAGCCGGCAATGCCGGCTTTCAACCATAAGGAGAGTCGCATGAGTGCATTCAAGAAAGTCGCGGGATTGGTCATCGGTGTTTCAGCTGTCGGCGCCATCGGCGTCGCGTTGGCGCAGGGCGTCCCGCCGAACCCCAACATTTCGAACCCGGCGCTGGGCGCGGGCGAGCAGACCGCCAGCCACACGCCGATCGGCGAAACCGGCGTGCTCGCGTGGGCGCCCGCGCCGGTGGAACAGACCGCCACCATCACGCGCGAGGACGAACAGGCTGCGGTCGCGTCGCCGCCCGCGCAGGACAACCCGCAACCGGTCGCATCGTCCACCGACACGTCGCCGCAGGTCGCGCAAGCGCCTGCCTACGACAACAACGACATGAACAACGCGCAGTCGCTCGGCGCGGGCCCGTCCGACGATGCGGGCGCGCCGCAACACGTTGCGCGCAACGACCGCGGCTGACCGCGCGCGGAGACATCGCCGGCCGCCGCTACTTGCGGTTGCCGGCTTTTTGTTGCGCCATGCGCTGCAGGATCAGCTGGCGCGTCGAGCGGACGTCCGATGCGAACGGGTTGTGCGGATCGCTGATCTTGTCGATGAGCGCGAGCGCCTCGGCGTTGCGCCCGTCGTCGGAGAGCGACTGCGCGAGGTTGTTGCTCACGATCGTGGAGTCGGGATGTTTCGCGTGCGCGGTGCGCAGGATCTCGACCGACTGCGCGTAGTGGCCCTGGTCGTGGTAGAGGTTCGCTAGGCCGATCGCCGCGGCGAGGTTGCCGGGCCAGCGCTTGAGCGCCGTGGTGTAGCCCTGCATGGCCGCCGCGGGGCCGCTCACGCGGGCCATCGCGATCACGGCATTGACCCAGCCGTTCTCGTTCGCGGTGGCCGGGATGCGGTCCGGCGGCGTGACCACCATCGCCCAGTAGCGCCCCGCGATCCACGTGCGCTCGAAGAACGTGAAGGGCATCGACTCGCGCTTCGTGCGGCCCGAGCGCATGAAGATCGAGCCGGACGGATAGTCGAAGCCGTTCACCACGGCGTAGTGCCACTCCGGCAGGATCGGCATCATCGCCGTGTCCTGCAGCACGATCACGGGATTGCCCGCCGCGACTTCGCGCAGCAGGTCGGAATATTTCGGCGCGAGCTCGTACGACACACGGCCCCAGTTGCGCGGCGCGGCCAGCATTTCGACTTGCAGGCTGCCCTTGCGCGCGGGCAGGAACACTTCCCGGGCCAGCGGCTCGGGCGTGACCGGCGCGCCGGTGTAGGCGAGCACGGTGGCGAGCGCAGCGGGCCCGCACTCGTAGTCCTCCTGCGGGAAGAACGGCACCGACGTGAGCTCCACGCTGCGGGGGACGCCTTCGGGCCAGTCGGTGCGCAGCGCCGCCGTCTGCGGCACGAGCTGGTCCAGGCTCGCGCACCCGCCGAGCAGGAGCGCGAGCGCGAAACCAAGAAGGCCCGCGCGAAGGCGGGCCTTGTGGAAAGCCGCCGTCATGCGGCGGCTCCCGCGAACTGCCTGCGCGCGATCAACGGCGGTACGCGTAATACCAGACCAGCGCGACCACGATCACGACGGCGGCCCAGCCCCAGCCGCTCATCGCGCCGGCGGGTGCGGTCTGCATGTCGGTGGCGAGCGCGTGCACTTCCTGGTCGGTCATCGCGTTGACGCGATCGCGTGCGGCTTGCGGGTCGACGCCGTTCGCCTGCAATTGCGCGACGGTCTCGGCGCGGTTCAAAACGCTCATCACGGCAGCGCGGTCGGATTGCGCAGCCTGGGCAGCGGCCTGGTCGGCGCCGATCATCCCGGCGTTCGCCGTCTGGAATGACAGGGCCAGCAGTGAGACTACAAGCGCACGGCAGGTCATTTTCTTCATCGTTGATGTCATCTTCACGCTCCTTGGAGGGGTTTCGAGTGGCGCGCCTGAAGCGAATAAAACCACCCGGGCGCAGGGGCAATATACGCGCGAGGAAGCCAGTTGTGTGCAGCTGGGTTGCAGTGGTGCGACTGTGCAGGGGGCTGCGGCAACAACCGGCTACAAAAAAAGGCCACACGAACGTGGCCTTTCAAATCCGCGCGCACGTGTCCACGCTGCGATCAGGAATTTCCCTGTTCGACGACGTCCGGATCCCTGCGGATCGTTTCGCGGTCGCGATGCCGGTGCCGATCGAGCTTGCCGAACGTGTGCTCCAGCGCGTGGGCGAGCTTCTGCGCCGCGCCGCGGACGGCATCGTCCATCGTTTCGGCGAAATGCGTGACGGCGACGGGCTGGTGCGCGGCCAGGCGCGCTTCGAGCGTGCAGCGCATGTCCTGCCCGCCGTGCTTGCCGTGCGCCCCGTCACTCAGCTGCACCTCCACGCGCGTGAGCTCGCCGCGAAAGCGCGCCAGCGCGTCGTTCAGGAACTCATCGGCCCAGCGCTCGAGCGTCTCCTTGGCCTGCAGGCCGTCGCCACAATTCACTTGCACTTGCATGGCTGTCCTTTCTTTTGTTGTCCGGCCCAGTGTGGACGCTGGTCCCGCGCCCGGCTGTAGGCCGCGATGCACCAGCGCATGTCGGATGCATCGCGCCGCCTGTATGCTGGGCGGCTTCGACACCCGGACCCATTGCCGTGCTTGACACCATCGACATCGAAACCTCACCCCAGCCGCGCGCGAGCGTCATCGTGCTGCATGGCCTCGGCGCGGACGGCAACGACTTCGTGCCGGTCACGCAGGAACTCGACTTGTCCGCCGTCGGTCCCGTGCGCTTCGTGTTCCCGCACGCACCGATGATGGCGGTGACGATCAACGGCGGCTTGCGCATGCGGGCCTGGTACGACGTCCTCGCCGGCGACCTGCGCCAGCGCCAGGACGAACAGGGCCTGCGGCATTCGCAGTCGCTCATCGAGGAGATCATCGCGCGCGAGAAGGAGCGCGGCACGCCCGCGCACCGCATCGTGCTCGCGGGTTTTTCGCAGGGCTGCGCGATGGCGCTGCTCACGGGCCTGCGCCACAAGGAAAGGCTCGCGGGCATCGTCGGCATGTCGGGCTACCTGCCGCTCGCGGAGACGACCGGGCAGGAGCGCACCGACGCCAACCGGCTCACGCCGATCTTCCTCGCGCACGGCACGATGGACCCGGTGATTCCGCTCGAAGCGTCTGAAATGTCGCGCGACGCGCTGCAGGCGATGGGCTACGACGTCGAGTGGCACGCGTACCCCATGCCGCACTCCGTGTGCATGGAGGAGATCCGCGACATGAACGAGTGGCTGCTGAAGGTGCTGGTCTAGCGTTGTGCGCGGAATTCGCGTTGGCGTCGCGCGTGTCCCCGGACGCCGGGTACCCCGATCACTCCATGTCCCCCGCCGTCGTTGCCTGAACGGCAACGACGAGCTCCACCTTTACTTCCGTGATCGGGGTACCCGGCATCCGGGGACAGGGCACAGACGCTGTGCATCGCTGAACACGACGAACGTGCCCTGGCTCAGGCCGGTGGATGCCCTCCACCCGCAGGTAAAGGAGGTACCCGATGAAGGCGGCGCAGGCCGCCTTCATCGGTGGGGGACACGGAGGGTGGAGGGCATCCTCCTCCGGCCTGAGCCCGCCCACGGCGATCAAATCAGGCGACTTCCCCGCCGAACGTCTTGATCAGGTTCGCGATGTACTTCTCGACCAGCTTCTCGAACTCGCTTTCGACCAGCGGCTGCACGACGATCTTCATGAGCGCGGGGAAGGGCACGGTCAACTCGCCCGCGGTCTTGAGCTCGATGTGCGTGGACTTCTTCTTGTCCTTGACCTTCCAGTGCCCGCCGACGAGCGCGTTGCCCACGCCGGCAACGGGCGTCCACGTGACGGTGCCCTTGGCCTTGTCGCTGCGGTACTTGCTCGCGTAGATCGTCTGGATGCCGATCTCCTTGGTGCCGACGCGCGCCATCTCCCACTTGTAGACGCCGTCGCCCATGTCCGTGAGCTTGTCGACTTTCGGGAAGTGCGACACGGACGTGGGCACGTCCGAGAGCACGGCGAACACGTCGTCGTACTTCGCCTTGACCTCGAACTCGTAGCCCAGGTCGATGTTGACCGTCACCGCCATCGCGCCCCTCCTGAAAGAGCCTGTGGCGGCGATTGTGCCGCCATCAGGCCGGCTTGTGACCGTCGAAGCGCGAGAAGCCCGCGATCGTGGCGCCGATCATCGTGTCGACGACGATCGTGGCGCCGTCGGCCGACAGTTCGAGCACGCGCGAATAGTAGTTGCTGAAGACGTCCTTCGCGTGCTTGGCGTTCTTGCGCGTCTCGGCATCGAGCTGCGACTTGGACTGCTCGAATGCGGTGTCCCAGCGCTCGTTGGCGAACGCGGCGACGCGCTCGCCGCCCTGGCGATACAGCTCGATCGCCTGGTGCGCGGCGTTGCCGACGCGGCCCAGTGCCTCCGCGGTGGCCTTCGTGAATTCCTGCGTTTGCATGGTTTGCATGGTTGACATGATTGAACCTCCAGTTGCTGGATTCATTCTGGTCGGCAGTGCTAGTGGCCGCGACCTACTTCCCTAGAGCCGCGCGCCTAGATCGCCATTGGCTTACCAGAAATCAAGGTTTCCGGCGGGGAGCGGAAAAAAGCCAGCCGTGCTACCGTGCAGCCCCAGCCCGAAAAAGACCTCCAAAGACCCATGTCCCAGCTGCAATCCCGCCTTGCCGACCTCACGCCCGAGAAGGTGCGTGGGATGCGCCGCGGGATCGAAAAGGAGAGCCTGCGCGCCACCGCCGACGGCGCCTTGGCGCTCACGCCCCATCCGCAGGCGCTGGGTTCGGCCCTGACTCACCCGCACATCACCACGGACTACAGCGAAGCGCAGCTGGAGCTGATCACGGGCGTGCACGCCACGCCGGAGTCGTGCCTGGAGGAGCTCACGCAGATCCACCAGTTCACGTACCGCGCGCTCGGCGACGAGATGCTGTGGGTGTCGAGCATGCCGTGCGACCTGCCGGCCGACGAGAACATTCCCATCGGGCGCTATGGCTCGTCGAACGTCGGGCGCGCGAAGAGCGTGTACCGCATGGGCCTGGCGCATCGCTACGGCCGGCGCATGCAGACGATCTCCGGCATCCACTACAACTGGTCAATGCCCGGCGTGACGAGCGAGGATTACTTCGCGCTGATCCGAAACTTCCGCCGCCACGCGTTCCTGCTGCTGTACCTGTTCGGCGCATCGCCGGCAGTGTGCAAGAGCTTCGTCGCGGGCCGCCAGCATTCGCTGCAGGAGCTTGCCGACGGCACGATGTACATGCCGCACGGCACGTCGCTGCGCATGGGGCGGCTCGGCTACCAGAGCGAAGCGCAGGCGAAGCTCGCGGTGAGCTACAACGGTCTCGACGGCTACGCGGCGTCGCTGTACGAAGCGCTGACCCGGCCGTATGCGGCCTACGAGGCGATCGGCATCACCCACCCCGGCGGCGAGTACAACCAGCTGGCCACGTCGCTGCTCCAGATCGAAAACGAGTTCTACGGCGCGATCCGGCCGAAGCGCGTCATCCATCCCGGCGAGCGCCCGCTGCACGCGCTGCGCGAGCGCGGCGTCGAATACGTGGAGGTGCGGCTGCTCGACCTGAATCCGTTCGTGCCCATCGGCATCACGATGCAGAACGTGCGCTTCCTCGACCTCTTCCTCCTGCACTGTCTGCTGTCGGACAGCCCGCCCGACACGCCGGCCGAGATCGCCGCGCTAGGGCGCAACCAGCACAAGACGGCCGCGTTCGGCCGGGAGCCCGGCCTGAAGCTAGAGCGCGACGGCCGCGACGCCGTGCTCGCGGAGTGGGGCGCCGAGCTGCTCGCGCAGTTCGCGCCGATCGCCGCGCGGCTGGACGCCGTGAACGGTACGACCGACTACAGCGACGCGTTGCGCGCCGCGCAGGCCTTGATGGTCGAGCCGGACCTGCTGCCGTCGGCGCGCGTGCTGGCCGTGATGAACGAAGACCACGCCAACTCCTTCTCCGCGTTCACGCGTGCGCAGTCGCAGCAGACGAAAGCGAAATTGCTGGGCTTGCCGTTCCCGGCGAGCCTGCAGGCGAAGTTCGAACAGGAATCGAGCGCGTCCGTGAAGGAGCAGAAGGCGATCGAAGCCGCGGACACGATGCCGTTCGAAGCCTTCCGGCAGCAATACATCTCGCCCGAGCGCCTCGGGCTCACGCGCGCGGCCGTCGCGCCCGCGCTCGCCGCCGTCTAGCCGCGGCGCCGCCTCTTTTTCGCCCGCGTCCTACATCGAGCGCCTGAGCCGCGCGGCACAGTGGCCGTGTTGTCGTCACTGTTCGATGGGAGTCCACGCATGGATCGTTGGAAGATTTCCGCCCGCCTGGCCGCGGCTGTCGTGATCGCGGCGGCCGCCTGCGCGGCAGGAGCGGCGCAGAAGGCCGCAAAGCAGAGCGAGCACGCCGCGCCGGCGGCGCAACAGCAGTCGGCCCCCGGCAACGCCATGGGCTACGGCGTGAAGCTGGGCGGCTTCTTCGACGACAAGGCCGAGAAGGCCGCCAAGACCGCTTACGAGCGGCACTTCGCGAAGGAGAAGACGTGCCCGAAGGACATGGAGCGGCAGGGCAAGACGTGCCGTGCGCTGGTCCAGGGGCACTACTGGGCGGTCGGGCAGTCGCTGCAGCCGGCGGTGGAGACGTATCCGGTGCCCGATGAAGTGCTGTCGGCGCTGCCGCCGGCGCCCGCGGGCTACGAATACGTGCGCGCGGGCGAGGACATCCTGCTGATGTCCAAGGGCATCCATCTCGTCATGGACGTGATGGAGAACGTGGCCGGCTGATCAGAGCTTGATCGGCTCGGTTTTCGCGAAGACGGGCCTCGTCTTGTCGTCGTCCGCGTGGCGGCGGAAATCCTCGTCGCGCGCGGCCAGCAGCTGGTCGAGATCCGCGCGCACGTCGTTTCCCTTGGTGGCGATGTGCACCGGCCCTTCGATGACGTCGGCCGAACCTCCCGCCGGCTGAGCTTCGACCGCGCGCGGCTGCAGCGTCCACGTCGGTGCGGGCGGCATCTGCGGGCACATCGATTCGTCCACGAGCGACAGCTGCCACGAGATGCCGTTGAGCCAATTGACCGCGAGCGGGTCGAACGTCAGCACGCGCTTGATGAGCGCGTTTTGCAAGGCGACCGAATGCTCGAGCAGGCGCGGATCCCAGTGCCGGATGTGCAGGCGCCAGTGCAGGCCGCGTTCGCCGGTGCGCGATGTCGTCGCCAGCAGTTCGGGCTCGACCCACGGCGTGGGGATGCCGTGGCGGTTGAGCGTGTCGCGCAGCACCACACGCAACAGCTCGCGGCGCGTCGTGTTCTGCGATTGCGCGAGCTGCTGCGACATGCCGGACGAAATCTGCGAATGCATCTGCGACGATGCCGGCGTGGTCGATGGCCGCGCGCGCCCGATGCCGAAAATGCTCTGCAAGAAACCCATGTGCTGCACTCCCCTCTGGTCCAGGATGCAGGGTAACAAGTTGTTGCACTGATGCGCAAGCCCGAAAAGGTAACTTGGCATGATCCCCAGCAATAACCACGACACTCCCATGCCGGAAAACGACACGACCGACTTCGAACTGCTGCCTCGCGACCTGGGGCCCTACGCCAAAGGGAACACGGGGGTGCCCTATGTGCACCGTTTCGTGTCCGGCCAGCCGGGCCCGCACGTGCTGGTGAACGCTTTGACCCACGGGAACGAGTTCTGCGGCATGGTGGCGGCCACGCACCTGCTGGATGCGGGCGTGCGCCCGAAGGTCGGCACGTTGACCGTGAGCTTCGCGAACGTCGAGGCGTACAACAGCTTCGATCGCGCCGACCCGTTCAAGAGCCGCCTGCTCGTGCACAACCTCAATCGCATCTGGTCGAAGGCGTGGCTCGAAGGCGAGGAGGACAGCCCCGAGCTGCGCCGCGCACGTGAGATGCGTCCCGTCGTCGCCGCGGCGGACCACATCCTGGACATCCACTCGACGGCGCAGCCCGTGCGGCCGTTCTGGGTCTACCCGGGTTACGAGCGCAACGCCAGGGCGGCGCTGGCGATCGGCGTGCCGGACATTCACCTCGTGATGCCCACCGGCATGACCACGGGCACGCCGCTCATCCAGCACGGACTGCACGGCGCAGCCGCCCATCATGGTGTCGCGCTGGTCGCGGAGTGCGGGCAGCATTTCGCGCGCGCGAGCGGCGAGCTCGCGACCGGGGTGACGATGCGCTTCCTCGCGCACTTCGGGCTGGTGGATGCGGACCCGGCGTGGCGCAAGCCCGGGGCGCAGCGCCGTTACGAGCTGCTCGCCACGCCCGTGATCAAGACGACGTCCGTGCAGTTCGCGCGCCCGGTGAAGGGGCTCGAGACTTTCGCGAAGGGCGAACTGGTCGTCACCGACGGCGACGAGGAGATCCGCTCGCCCTGCGACGATTGCACGATCTTCATGCCGGCCCGCAGCGCCATCCCGGGCCGCGAGCTCGTCTACCTCACGCGCCCGCTGCCTTAACGACGCTCACTGGCCCGCGAGGATCGCGTTGGCGATGAGCCCGGTCGCGAGCGCGACCAGCAGCACGTCGCCCGTGTCCGTCTGGATCCACTGGTAGCCGTACGGCGGGGCATAAAGGTCGCGCGCGCGCCAGTCCGCGGCCCACCAGCGGTGCGAGCGCCAGTCGTACGGCACGTAGCCGCCCGCGTACGCGTAATTGCGCGGCGCGTAGCCGTACGCACGGTCGTGCGGCGCTGCGTAGCCGCCGTAGGCGTAGTTCCGCGGTGCGTAGTTGCGCGCATGGTTGTCGTACGCGCGCTCGTGACCGTACTGCGGCTGCACGTAGCCGCGGTTGCTGGAGGCGTGGCCCTGCCACTGATGCTGATGCTGCTGCCAGTTCTGCTGGGCCGGCGCGCGGCCTTGCCATTGGTGCTGCGCGTGGTCGCCGCCTTGCGTGCCGCGATGCCAATCGTGCTCCGGCTGGGCCTGCGCGACTGTGCCGAAGCCGAGCGCCGCGACCAGCGCGGTGCAGACGAGCGTGGTGGACTTCATGTGATTCTCCCAACGTGTTTCGTGTACGGTCCATCGTGCGCGCGGGGGGTGTCGCGCCGACGAACGTCGGCGTGCGGGGCGCAAAGTATCGTGACGAGATGTGGCTCGGCAGCAGCGCTCAGAGCGCGCCCGGCAGCACCTTCAGCCCGACCCACGCCGCGCCGATCACCGCATTGACCGGCACGCTCAGGGCGCCCGGGATATAGAAGAGGATCGAGAGCAGCGGCGCGCCGAGCACCCACTCCGCGAAGACTCCGAGCGCGTAGAAGGCGAGCCCGCACCACAGCCAGCGCCGCATGTACGTCAGCAGCCAGTGCGCGTGGTCCCGGTTGTAGCGCCAGGCCGCGGCGCGCTCGAACACGTTCCCGCGCGTCACGTCCTTGTACAACCAGCCGAAGAAGAAGTAGCGATACAGCAGGGTGGTGAAGCCGGTGTCCCGCATTGGAGCCTCCGCTTGCCGCAGGCAGCCATCGTAGCGGCGGCGCCGCGGGAATGCATGTAGGCGCGCGGAGGATTTCACGCAAGGCACAATCGCGGGGCATGAAGACCCTGTACTGCGTCGCGCTGGCCCTCGCCGCATGCACCGCGAGTGCGCAGGAGCCCGGCAATTACTTCGGTGACCCGTTCCTGCAGGTCACGTCGGGCTTGCCGGGCTGCCCGGCGCCGCGCGGGCCCTGGATCACCGCAGAGCAGGCGCGCGTGCAGCAGCACGTGCGCTCCCAGCACGGCACGAGCTGCTACCGCGTCGGGCGTTGCCGCCTGCCCAACTCGTATCTCTACGACAAGGAGATCATCCCGCGCGTGAAGCTGTACATCCACGAGGACGGACGCTTCGCCGACACGAGCCTGTGGATCCTCGGCGAGCGGCGCATCGTGTCGATCTACGGCTGCGTGAAGACGAAGGAGCAGGCGATGGAGCTCGAGCGCACCGTCACGCTGGTCGACGACGTGATGAACGTCGTGCCGTTCGTGATGGTCGGCACCGACGGCAAGCCGCCGTACCACGTGGTGGGCGACACCGCGCCGGACTGAGCGCGCTCACGCGGCCGCTTGCACGAGCGCCGCGCCTTTCTCGCCGATCATGATCGCGGCCGCGTTGGTGTTCGTCGACACCATCGCCGGCATCACCGACGCATCGATCACGCGCAGCCGTTCCACGCCGCGCACGCGCAGTTGCGCGTCGACCACCGCGCCGTCGTCCGACCCCATGCGGCAGGTGCTCGTCGGGTGGAACACGGTGCCGCCCTTCGTGCGCGCGAACTGCTCGAGGTCCGCGTCGCTTTGCAGCGCGATGCCGGGCAGGTGCTCCTCGCCGGTCACGAGGTCGCGAAACGACGGTTGGCGATAGATGTCGCGCAGGATGCGCAGGCCCGCGACCAGCACGCGCACGTCATGCGGATCGGTGAGGTAGTTCGACACGATGCGCGGCGGCGCGAGCGGATCGGCGGATTGCAAGCTCACGGTGCCGCGCGACAACGGCCGGCATTGCGCGGCCGAAGCCGAAAAACCGGAGAAGCGATGCAGCGGATCGCCCGGCTTGTCGACCGACAGCGGCATCACGTTGATCAGCACGTCGGCGCGTTCGTCCGTCGCGTGTTCGCTGCGCACCAGCCCGCCGACCTGCCCGGCGCCCACGGTCAGCGGACCGCGCTGGCGCGCCACCCATTGCCACGCCATGTCGGCGAGCGCAAGCGGATTGCGCACCTGGTCGTTGAGCGAAATGCGATGCCGCAACTTCACGATCACGCGGGCCTGGTAATGGTCCTGCAGGTTCGCGCCGACTTCCGGTGATTCGACTGCGACCGCGATGCCGTGCGAGCGCAGCAGCGGCGCGGGCCCGATGCCCGACAGCTGCAGGATCTGCGGCGACTGCAGCGCGCCCGCGGCGAGCAGCACTTCGCGATCGGCTTGCGCGCTCGCGCGCTGTCCGTGCGCAAGCCATTCGACGCCGACCGCTTTCGTGCCTTCGAGCAGCACGCGCGTGACGTGCACGCCGGTCATCACGGTGAGATTGGGCCGCGCGCGCGCCGGCGCGAGGAACGCCGTGTTCGCGTCGCAGCGCCAGTGCCCGCGCAGCGTGAGCTGGTAGGCGCCGAGCCCGCGCGACTTCGCGCCGTTGAAATCCGGCGTGCGTTCGTAGCCGGCCTCGGCGCCGGCCTGCAGCCACGCGTCGCAGTAGGGATGGTCGTTGCGCAGGTCGGACACGCACAGCTCGCCGTGCCCGCCGTGGTATTCGCTTTCGCCGCCCTGGTAGCGCTCCGACTTGCGAAAGAAGGGGAGCACGTCGCGATAGCCCCAGCCGTGCGCACCGAGCCGCGCCCACTCGTCGAAATCCTCGTGCTGCCCGCGGATGTACAGCAGGCCGTTGATCGCGCTCGAGCCGCCCAGCACCTTGCCGCGCGGCCAGACGATGTCGCGGCTGCCCGTCTGCTCCTGCGGCTCCAGCGGGAACTGCCACGAAAAGCGCGCGTCGTAGATGCTGCGGAAGTAGCCGATCGGCATGCGCAGCCAGAAGTGGCCGCCTTCGCCACCGGCTTCGAGCAGCAGCACGCGGCAGGACGGGTCGGCGCTCAGGCGATTGGCGAGCACGCAGCCCGCCGACCCCGCGCCGACGATGACGTAGTCGTATCCCGCCGCGCCCGCGCCCGTCATGCCTTCACGGTCTCGAGGAACGGCTTCGGGTCGAAGTACTGGTCGGCCTTCAGCGCGCCCTGGATGTTCGCGTTGGCGACGAAGAAGTCGGTGACCTGCTGCAGCCACTTCGTCACGGTGCCGTCCTGGTACTTCCCGCGCCATTCGGCGTTGGTGTAGTACTTCGAGGCCTTGAACTGGCCCTTGAAATCGGCGAGCGGCACTTCCTTGTACTGCGTCTTCTGCAGCTGCTCGGCGGCGGCATCCGGATTGGAAGTGATCTGCGCGTTGACCTCCGCCCACGCGGCGATCACGCCGCGGATCACGTTGGGGTTCTTGTCGTAGTAGTCGTTGCGCGCGGCCCAGCCGTCCATGATCGCGGCCTGCGGGAAGAACGCCGACGCGTCGACGAGCTTCTTCGCGCCGGGCACTTTCTGGCGGATCGGCGTGTCGAACGGCACCCACAGCGCGACGGCCGGCACCGCGCCCGACACGAACGAAGTCACGGCTTCCGTCATGCGCTGGTTCACCAGCTGGATGTCCTTCGCCGGGTCGAGGTGCGCCGAGCGCAATGCGCGATCGAGGAACACGTGCGCCGTCGTCCCGGCGGTGGTGGCGATCTGCTTGCCCTTCAGGTCCGCGATCGACTTGATGTCGTCGTGCACCCACAGCTGCGCCGTGGCGTACTCGATGTCGTTCATGAGGAACACCTTGCCCTGGCCGCGCGCCGGGAAGTTCGACACGACCGCGCCGGTGGCGAGCATGTCGAGGCTGCCGCCGATCATGGCCTGGAACAGCTCGAGGCCGGTCGTGAACTGGACCAGGTCGAGGTCGAGGCCGTGCTTCTCGAAATGGCCGTTCTGCTTGCCGAGCCAGATGTGCCCGTCGACGGCGGGCGTGTGCAGGTAGCCGACCCTCACCTTCGTGTGCTGCTGCGCGAGCGCCGGGAACAGCGTGGCGCCGATCGATGCGGCGGCTGCCGCGCGAATGAGTTGCCTGCGTTGGATGGCCATGTTGTCTCCTTGGTGGTTGGCTTCACTCCGAATGGCGCACCGCCTGCTGGCGGGCTTGCGCCGCATACTCCTGCATCACGAGCTCGCGGATGCGCGCGCGCAACTCGCCGAAACGCGGGTCTTCGTGCACGTCCTCCGCGCGCGGGTAGCCGAACGGCACGTCGATCACCTCGCGGATGCGCGCCGGGCGCGCGGTGACGACGATGATGCGCGACGACAGGTAGATGGCTTCTTCGACCGAGTGCGTGATCAGCATCACGGTCTTGCCTTCGGTCTGCAGCACTTCGAGCAGCAGGTCCTGCATCGCCGAGCGCGTCTGCGCATCGAGCGCGCCGAACGGCTCGTCCATCAGCAGGAACTGGGGGCGCACGGCATACGCGCGTGCAAGCGCGAGGCGCTGGCGCATGCCGCCCGACAGGTGCTTCGGGTAATGGTCCGCGAAATCGGCGAGGCCCATGAGGCGCATGTAGCGATCGACGATCTCGCCACGCTGCGCGCCCGGCGCGGCGTTGGCCCTGAGCTTCAGCCCGAACTCGATGTTCCCGCGCACGGTGAGCCACGGAAACACGCCGTATTCCTGGAAGATCACGCCGCGGTCGGGCCCCGGCTTCGTGACGGCCTGGCCATCGAGCAGCACGCGGCCGCGCGAAGGCTGCACGAAGCCGCCGACGATGTTCATCATCGTGGTCTTGCCGCAGCCGGACGGGCCGATGATCGAGACGAACTCGCCCTGCGCGATGTCGAAGCTCACGCCGTCGACCACACGCATCGGCCCTTGCGCCGTGTCGAAGTCGACGCACACGTCCTCGAAGCGGATGCGCGGCGCGCCGCTGGCGACCGCGCTCATGCGATGCGGTCCTGCCACGCGACCAGCTTGCGCGCGGCGAGGCGCAGCAGCAGGTCCATGGCGAGTGCGATCACGCCGATGCAGATGATCCCGACGTAGATGATGTCGAGCTGGAAGAAAGCCGACGCGTTCTGGATCAGCGCGCCCAGCCCCTGCTGCGCGGCGATGAGTTCCGACGCGACGAGTGTGGCCCACGCCACACCGAGCGCCACGCGCACGGCGGTGAGGATGTGCGGCACCGTCAGCGGCACGATCACCTTGCCGAAGATCTCGATGTCGCTCGCACCGAGCGTGCGCGCGACCTTCACGAAGATCGGGCTGATCTGCGCGATGCCTTCGTACATCACGATCACGCCGGCGAAGAACGACGCGTAGAACAGGATCGCGATCTTCGCGGCCTCGCCGATGCCGAAGTACACGATCACCAGCGGGATCAACGCGATCGGGGGCAGGGCGCGGAAGAAGTTGATCACGGGGTCGACGAACGTGCGCACGCCGCGGTACCAGCCCAGGCAGAAGCCCACGGGCACCGCCACCAGCACGCCGAGCGTGACGCCGAAGAAGACACGCTGGGTCGACATCAGCACGTCCAGCCCGAGGCGGCCGTGGGCGAGCTCGACGAACTTCGCGGCCACCTGGTGCGGCGCGGGGACGAGCGCGGGATTGACCAGCCCGCTCGCGCGCACCGCATACCACAGCGCGATGATGAGCACCCACGGCGCCACCAGCCAAAGCACATGTTTACCTAACATCCTATCGATAGTACGATCAATCGCGTGAAAGCGACAGCCCCGGTTTTCCCCAGCCCCGCGCGCTTCGGCGCGGCCATGCCGCGCTACGTGCAGCTCGCGGACCTCATGCGCTCGCGCATCGCCCGCGGCCAGTGGCCGCGCGGGCACCGGCTGCCCTCGCTCGAGACGCTCATGGCGCAGTTCGGCGTGGCCCGCGTCACGGTGCGGCAGGCGATGGACCTGCTGGCGCGCGAGGGCCTGGTCTCGCCCCAGCAGGGGCGGGGGACTTTCGTCACGGGCGAGCCGGACCGCGCGCGAGTCATCAACGTCGTCACCACGCTGGAGGAGTTGTCGCGCGTGTACGAGGACACGCAGCCGCGCATCGTGAACATCGAGGAATCGGTCACGCTGCCGCCGCAATCGCTCGGCGAGGGCCAGCCCGCGCCGAGCTACGCCTTCATGCGGCGCGTGCACCTGCGCGACGGCCGGCCTTACTGCGTGATCGACATCCACCTGGACGAGCGCATTTTCCGCCGCGCGCCGGAGAAGTTCCGCTCCAGCACGGTGATCCCGCTGCTGACGTCGATGAAAGGCGTGGACATCCACACGGCGCACCAGGTGCTGACGATCGGCACGGCCGACGTCGAGGTGGCGGACCGGCTCGGCATTGCCGTCAACGCGCCGGTGGCCCAGGTGCGCCGCATCTTCAAGGACCGCAGCGGCTGCGTCATCTACCTGGCCGAAGTCGTGTACCGTGGCGACGTGATCCGTGTCGAGATGGACCTGAAGCCATGAGCGCACGCGAATTGCCGAAGGACGCCGTGCAGGTCGCGCGCGTCGAGGCGCTGGTGCTGCGCAGCCCGATCGACACGCCGGTGCGCACGTCATTCGGCGTGATGAACGAGCGGCCGGCGGTGTTCGTGCGCGTGACCGACGCCGACGGCGTGCAGGGCTGGGGCGAGGCGTGGTGCAACTTCCCCGCGTGTGGCGCCGAGCACCGCGCGCGCCTGGTCGAGACCGTGATGGCGCCGCTCGTCGAAGGCCGCACGTTCGCGCATCCTCGCGCGGTGTACGAGAAGCTCACGCAAGGCACCGCCGTGCTGGCCATCCAGTCGGGCGAATTCGGCCCGATGGCGCAGGCGATCGCGGGCATCGACCTCGCGGTATGGGACCTGTGCGCGCGGCGCGCGAAGCAGCCGCTGTGGCGCTACCTCGGCGGCGCGAGCGGCGAAGTCGACGTCTACGCGAGCGGCGTGAACCCGGACGACCCCGAGCGGATCGTCGGCGAGCGCTTCGACGACGGCTATCGCGCGTTCAAGCTGAAAGTGGGCTTCTCGATCGAGCGCGATTTCGGCAACCTCGCACGTGTGCGCGCGCAGGTCGGGTCGCGGCTGCCGCTGATGGTCGATGCCAACCAGGCGTGGAGCTTCGACGAGGCGCGCATCATCGCGCCGCGGCTGGAGCAGTTCCATCTGGCGTGGCTCGAGGAACCGCTGCGCGCCGACCGGCCGTGGGCGGAGTGGCAGGAGCTTGCGAAGCATTCCCCGGTGCCGCTCGCCGCGGGCGAGAACGTGGCGGGCGGCGACGGCTTCGACGCCGCGATCGCGTCGAAGGCGCTGCGCTTCCTGCAGCCGGACCTCGCGAAGTGGGGCGGCATCTCCGGCTGCTGGCCCGTCGTGCAGCGCGCGCAGGCTGCTGGCCTGCAGTACTTGCCGCACTACCTCGGCGGCGGCATCGGGCTGCTCGCGTCGGCGCACATGCTCGCCGCGGTCGGCGCAGGCGGGATGCTGGAGGTGGATGCCAACCCGAACCCGCTGCGCACCGAAGTCGCGCCGGTGTTCGTGCGGCCGCAGGCCGGGCGCTGCACGCTGGGCGATGCGCCGGGC
>DATBPW010000048.1:0-2643 GCA_036561125.1 Ramlibacter sp.
CACGTAGCGGCCATGGCGCCAGTCCCAGTGTCCCGGCGCCCATTCGTGTCCGGGGCGATGGCCGGGCATGCGCTCCTCGCGCATCGGCGGCGGGCCTTCGCGGACGATGAACGTCTGGGCCATCGCAACACCGAACGACGACGCAGCGGCCACGGCGATGATCAATTTCTTCAGCATGTCGGGTCTCCCAATCAGGATGAGCAGGACCGGGATTGGCCCTGTTCATTGAACGGTAGATTGGCCTGCCGTGCACAGCAATGCTGTAGGACGGCGTCGACTTGGCTTGTTGTTCGCGAAGCGTTTACGCAGCTTTACCGTGTCCGCGGCGGCAGCGGGTAAGCGGGGTCGTTGTAGCCCGGCGTGGACGGGTGCCCCGGCCGCACGAAGGAATCGACGAGCGCTTCGTCTTCGGCCGTGAGCTTCGCATCCACGGCCGGCGCGTAGCCCTTCCATTGCTCGAGCGTGCGCGGCCCGGCGATGACCGAGCTGACCGCGCGATGCGCCAGCACCCAAGCGGTGGCGAACTGCGCGAGCGTAAGGCCCTTCGCTTGCGCGTGCGCCTGGAGCTTCTGCGCAATGACGAGCGACTCCTCGCGAAATTCGGTTTCGGCGATCCGCTTGTCGCCGCGCGCGGCGCGTGTGCCCTCGGCCGGCTTCTGGCCCGGCAGGTACTTGCCGGTGAGCACGCCGCGCGCGATCGGGCTGTACGGCGTCACGCCGATGCCGAAGCGGTCGCACGCGGGCAGGATCTCGACTTCGGGCATGCGGTTGAGTAGGTTGTAGTAAGGCTGGCACACGGCCGGGCCCGGCATGCCGATCTCCCTGGCAACGCGCACGCATTCGGCGATCCGCCACCCGCGGAAATTCGAGACGCCCCAGTAGCGGATCTTGCCGGCGCGCAGCATCGCGTCGAGCGCGCGCAGCGGCTCCTCCAGGTCCATGGCTTCGAAGTCGCGATGCAGGTACAGGATGTCGACGTGATCCGTTCGCAGGCGCGCCAGGCTCGCATCGACTTCGCGCAGCATCCACGAGCGCGAGTAGTGCCCCTCGTTGGGCTGGTCCGACATCTTGTTGCCCAGCTTCGTGGCGAGCACCCAGCGCTCGCGCCGGCCCTTGAGCAGCTCGCCGAGCATCGTCTCCGACGCGCCCTTGGTGTAGACGTCCGCCGTGTCGATGTAGTTGACGCCGCTCTCCTGCGCGTCGTCGACGATCGCACGCGCTTCGTCCGCTGCCGTCTGGTCGCCGAACATCATCGTGCCGAGGCACAGCACGGAAACCTTGAGGTTGCTTTTTCCGAGATTGCGGTATTGCATGGGCATGGGCGCCACTCTAAGTTAATCTCGCTTCGCATGCACACACGGCCGATCCCGTCCACTGCCGCACCGTTGCCGGTGATCGGGTGCGGCACCTGGCTCGGCTTCGACGTCGGCCGCAACCCGGTCGAGATCGCGCAGCGCGGCAAAGTGCTCGAGACGCTGTTCGAATGCGGCGGCCGCGTGGTCGACAGCTCGCCGATGTACGGCACGGCGGAGCAGGTCGTCGGCGGCCTTCTCGCGCAACGTGGTGACCGCGACCAGGCGTTTGTCGCGACCAAGGTCTGGACCCGCGGCAAGCGCGCGGGCATCGAGCAGATGGAGCGCTCGATGCGCATGCTCGGTGAGCCCATCGACCTCATGCAGGTGCACAACCTCGTCGACTGGCAGGTGCATCTCGCGACGCTGCGCGATTGGAAGGCGCAGCGCCGCATCTCGTACATCGGCGTCACGCACTACACCGAATCGGCCTACGCCGACCTCGAGCAAGTGATGAAGGCCGAAGCGCTCGACTTCGTGCAGTTCAATTACTCCGTCGCGCATCGCGATGCCGAGAAGCGCCTGTTGCCGCTCGCGGCCGAACGCGGCATGGCCGTGCTCGTGAACCTGCCGTTCGGCGGCGGCAAGTTGCTCGAGTCGTTGCAACGAAAGCCGCTGCCCGCATGGGCCGGGGAAATCGGCTGCGATTCGTGGAACCAGGTGCTGCTGAAGTTCGTGCTGTCGCACCCGGCCGTGACTTGCGCGATCCCGGGCACGTCGCGGCAGGATCACATGCAGGACAACGCGAAAGCGGGGGTCGGCGAAATTCCGCCGCGAATGTGGTGGGACGACAAACTGCCCGGGATCGTGGGTTAGGCGTCAGCGGCGCGAGCCGAGGTGCGTGCCGCCGTCGATCATCAGCAGCTCGCCCGTCACCGTCTTCGCCCCGCAGACCAGCCACACGATCGCATCGGCGACGTCCTCGGGCGTGCTCGGCTTGCCCAGCGGCGTGAGCGGATTCGTCGCGGCGAGCGCCTTGTCGAGCCCGCCGGGGCCGAGGCCCTGCTCGAACCAGCGCGTCGTGATCAGCGCGGGGCACACCGCGTTGACGCGGATGTCCGGCGCGAGCTGCCGCGCGAAATGCAGCGTGAGCGAATTGACGGCACCCTTCGATGCCACATACGGCACCGACGAGCCGATGCCCAACGCGCCGGCGACCGACGACACGTTGACGATCGAGCCTTGCGCCGCCTTCAGGTGCGGCAGGCACGCGCGCACCATCTGGAACATGCCGAGCGTGTTGACGCCAAGGATGCGGTTGAAGACCTCCGCGTCGATCGCATCCCACTTG
>DATBPW010000049.1:0-3330 GCA_036561125.1 Ramlibacter sp.
GTGCGCGCGTAGTGCGGGCGCAGGTTTTCGACGTCGAGCATTTCGAGGCCCGACACGGCCAGCTCGCGCAGCACGTGCGACACGTGCAGCAGCTCGCCGCCGGGGAAGATGTACTTCTCGATGAAGTCGCCCATCCCCGCGCCGAGCTGGCCCGGCTCGAGGTTGCCCGACGTGATGCCGTGGTTCATCACGAGGCCGCCCGGCTTGAGCAGCGACAGGATCTTCGCGAAGTACGCGACCATGTGCGCCTGGCCCACGTGCTCGAACATGCCGACCGACGCGATCTTGTCGTACAGCGCGTTGCCATCGAGGTCGCGGTAGTCGCGCAGCTCCATGCGCACGCGGCCCTTCAGGCCCTTCTCCTCGATGAGGCGATTGACGTGCGCGTGCTGGTTCTTCGACAGCGTGATGCCGGTCGCGTCCACGCCGTAGTTCTCGGCGGCCCACAGCAGCAAGCCGCCCCAGCCCGCACCGACGTCGAGGAATTTCTCCCCGGGCCGCAGCATCAGCTTGCGGCAGATGTGGTCGACCTTCGCTTCCTGCGCCTGCGCGAGGTCCATGTCGGCGTCGCGGAAGTACGCGCACGAATACACGCGGCGCGGGTCGAGCCACAGCGCATAGAAATCGTCGGACACGTCGTAGTGGAACTGCACCTGCTGCGCGTCCTTCTGCGGCGTGTGCAGCGCGAGCGACTTCGTGCGGCGCAGCATCTGCGTCCACCAGCCGGTGTCGGTGCCCACGGGCGAGCCCGGCAGCAATTGCGCGGCGATCTGCATCGCGTCGCGCATGTGGCCGTCGATCTGCACGCGGTCCTCGACGATGTCCTCGGCGAGCTTGCCGATCTGCCCGGCCGCGAGCGTGACCATGCTCGACCAGTCGTGGAACGTGAGCGAGACGGCGGGGTTGGGCGGCCCGACCCGCTGCCCGCCGGGCAGGTTCAACTGCACCGGAAGCGAAAGCTGCGCGAGTTGCTGTTCGATCTTGTTGACCAAAGGCTCCATTCGCTCTTCCTTGGGACTGCAATGCTTCGCGTAGGTTAGCGCATGGGAGCAAAACCGTGTTGACAGGGCCCATTCGTTTAGGCTTAAACTATTTAACCCGGCAGCATCGGCCCGGGCGAGGAACGCCCCATGGACATGGAAGCGCGCGCGCACAGCGAGCACCCCGAGGCGCTGCGCCTGTGGCTGCGCCTGCTCACCTGCGCGCAGATCGTCGAGAAGCAGGTACGCGCGGGGCTGCGCGAGCGCTTCGACACGACCTTGCCGCGGTTCGACCTGATGGCGCAGCTCGAACGCGCGCCCGAAGGCCTGAAGATGAACGAGCTGTCGCGCCGCATGATGGTCACCGGCGGCAACGTCACGGGCATCACGGACCAGCTCGCGGCCGAAGGGCTCGTCGATCGCGTCGACGTGGCGGGCGACCGGCGTGCGTATCGCGTGCGGCTCACCGCGAAGGGCCGCAAGCTCTTTCACGAGATGGCGCACCAGCACGAGCGCTGGATCGTCGATGCCTTCGCCGGTCTGACGGCGAAGGAGATCGCCACGTTGCACAAGCTGCTGGGCAAGGTCAAGGACCACGCCCGCACCCAGGCGGAGGCTGCATGAACGCTTACTCCAGCACTGCGCCCAGCGCGCAGGTCGATCGTTTCGTCCACGACCGGCTGCCGCCGAAGGACCAGTGGCCGGTGCTCGACTACGACCGGCCCGAGCTGCAGATCCCCGCGCATGCGAACGTCGTCGAGGAACTGCTCGACAAGGCCGCGCAAAAGGGCTGGGGCGACCGCCCGCTGCTGCGCTCGCCGAAGATCGTGCTGTCGTACAACGACGTGCGCGACCGCGTCGACCGCATTTGCCGCGTGCTGGTCGAAGACCTGCACCTCGTGCCGGGCAACCGCGTGCTGATCCGCGGCGGCAACTCGATCGGCCTCGCGCTCGCGTGGCTGGCCGTCGTCAAGGCCGGCATGGTTGCAGTGGCCACGATGCCGTTGCTGCGCGCACGCGAGCTCGGCGACATCATCGACAAGGCGCAACCGACCGTGGCGCTGTGCGACATCAAGCTGCTGGATGAACTCGAGCTGGCGCGCAAGGATCGGCCTGTGCTCGCGACCGTCATTCCGTTCAACGCGCCGACCGCGCCAGGTTCACTCGCGGTGCGCTCGGCGCAGAAGGACGCCGACTTCGCGGCGTGCCCGACGTCGGCCGACGACATTGCGATGATGGCGTTCACTTCGGGCACCACCGGCAAGCCCAAGGCCGCGGTGCACACGCATCGCGACGTGCTCGCCGCGTGCGAAGCATGGCCGCGCCATGTGCTGCGCGCGACGCCCGACGACATCGTGGTGGGCTCGCCGCCGCTCGCCTTCACGTTCGGCTTGGGCGGGCTGCTGGTGTTCCCGATGTGGGCCGGTGCGAGCGTGTACTTCCACGACGCACCGTACACGCCCGAGACGATGATCCGCACGATCAACGACGTCGGTGCGACCATTTGCTATACCGCGCCGACGCTGTACCGTGCGATGGCGCCGATCGCCAAGCAGCTCGGCGTGGGCAAGCTGCGCATCAGCGTGAGCGCGGGCGAAGGCCTGCCCGATGCGACGCGGCAGACGTGGAAGGACGCGACCGGCATCGAGATCTGCGACGGCATCGGCGCGACCGAGATGTTCCACATCTTCATCTCGTCGGCTGGCGGCGATGTGCGGCGCGGCGCGATCGGCAAGGCGGTGCCCGGTTACCGCGCGAAGGTGGTCGACGACGACGGCAATGAAGTGCCGCTGGGCACCGTCGGCAAGCTCGCGGTGATCGGCTGCACCGGCTGCAGGTACCTCGACGATGCGCGCCAGCGCAACTACGTGAAGGGCGGCTGGAACTATCCGGGTGACGCGTTCGTGCAGGACGCCGACGGTTATTTCTTCTACCAGGCGCGCGCCGACGACATGATCGTCAGCGCGGGCTACAACATCGGCGGGCCCGAAGTGGAAGACGCGCTGCTGCGCCATCCGGCCGTCGCCGAATGCGGCGTGGTCGGCAAGCCCGACGAAGAGCGCGGCATGATCGTCAAGGCGTTCGTGGTGCTCAAGCCCGGCCACAACGGCGATGCGGCGATGGCGAAGGCGCTGCAGGACTACGTCAAGGCGACGATCGCGCCCTACAAGTACCCGCGCCAGATCGATTTCGTGCCGACGCTGCCGCGCACGGAGACGGGCAAGCTGCAGCGCTTCAGGCTGCGGGAGCTTTGAAGGATCAATTCAGCAGCCGGACGCATCCATAATCCCGCCATGCCGGCCTATTCCTTCGAAGCCCTCGACGCGCAAGGCGAGACGCGCCGCGGCGT